>DASRJP010000364.1:0-4470 GCA_035649415.1 Pirellulaceae bacterium
AAGCCGTTCCTCCGGTCGCGCCAATTCCAATGCTGGAGCAGCCGCCGGCCCCGACCCCCGCACCAGCTCCCAGCCAGTCGAGACGAGAGCCGAGCGCGGCAGAGCCGATCGTTCAGGTGGTTGAACCGATCATTGAGGCAATCGAGCCAGCCAGCGTCGAGGAGAGTCTGGCCCCCATCATTCGTGCGACCGACTTGCCCGTTTCCGCCAGGCTCGAGGCAAAGATGATTCAGTCCCAACATTCGTCACGCCGCTCGATCGACGAGCAGGCGTCGGATGAGTAGCTCTGGCTGAAAAACGGCACTTAGCGTGCGATGGCTAAGTCCGACTTGTCGGCAGCGGAGCGATCCTCGAGCTGATACCCCAGGGCCAACCAGCCTCCGCTGCTGCGAAATTCAACCAGCTCAAGCAGCCGAAGCTTTCCAATCGAGCCACCGGTCGGGGGCACGAGCCCATTTAAGTTCAGTTCTGGCGGCAAAACCGCGCCGAATTTCCTGGCGAGAAATGCCTGCAGCGCTGTCGCCGCTTCTGGGTCCAGCTGAGCGGTAACGCGAACCTGTAGATCACCGTCGCGGATAAATGCGGGACCGTCTGCGGTGATTTTCGGGACGAAGACCGCCTCGATTTCGGCCGGGCCCTGGAATTGCCGCGATCCTCTGGTGACGCTCGCCAAATGCAGGCCGATCCGAATCCGGTCGTCGGCAAACTCGACCGTGAGCGGGGCTTTTTTGGCGAGGGTGACCGACCAGCGCTCTGCCCGGTCGTGAACCCACAGCGGCCGCGGGGAAGTGCCGGTGAGGATGTTCATCAAATCGAGCCAGGCCTGGTCCCTGGCGGTGCTTCCTCCCAGCAGGGATTCGCACAAGTTGACAATCAGCGTTTCGTGGACGCAGCCCCCCAGATCGTAGTCGGACGGCAGCAGCGGCGCCTGCGAAGCGGCGGACAATTGCGAATCGTTGTGCTGCACGAGCGACAGCCGCAAATGGGCGGCATCGGTCCAAAACCGCAGCTTTTCCGGCAACGCTCCCATCCGCACAAGCGGAGCGCGAATCTTTTGACAGAACACGTCGTTCATGCCGCCCAGCGCGGCGTTGGCCTGCTTGTCGAGCTTGAAGCTGGCCTCGGCCTGCGCGCGCTGGGAGGCGGCTTGTTCCGCCTGCGGGACCAGTTGATTGGCGCGGCGCCAGGAAATCCGCTCCACGAGCCGCGAGCGGGCGTCGACGTCGCTGATTTGGACGGAAGTCCCGCAGAAGGCCACGGCCGGCGCGAGCGAAAAGCCCAGGTCGCTGATCTGGACCTGCTTGTTGGCGCGAATCACGGTTTGGGCGGAGCTATAAACGGAGACGCGACGGCGCTGGGCCACGTTCTCCGGGCAGGCAGTCAGTCCTTCCAGACGGACTTCCAGCGTGCCGCGCTGGGGATCAGGGACAGTCTCGAAAGAGACTCGCCCCTGCGTGTACGCCACACCCTGCGTAAAGGTTCCCAATACGATGTCGCTGATGTAATTCCGCTCCTGAACGTCTTGAGCCAGCAGCAAATTGATGAATCGACGAGAAACCTGAGCCGAACCGTTGACCCGGCAATACCGGTCGCGAGCCGCGCTGGCAACCTGGGCGCCAATTTCCCCCAGCGGGGCCACCCACTGCACGATCGAAGCTGCCCGCTGTGAATCCGCTGGCCTGGGATGCACGTCGAGGCGCTCCATTGTCTCTTCAAATTCAGCCAGTCGACGGCGAAAGAGTTCCCGCGGGGAGTCTGAGTTTGCGTATTCCCAGCTCGTCAGGTATCCGCCCAATTCGCGGCGGACCGCCAAAAACGCCGGCAGTTCCAGGCCGGGCTGATTCTCATAGTAACGCTCGTGAATCGAGTGGAGCGCGTCAACCGCGGGCTCTTGGCCTTCGAGCTGGCCCTTGAGACGCGGCAGCTGAAGCCACTGGCGCCAGCGTTGATCGTTGTCAGCATCGCCCGATGCCAGGAATCGTTCGAGCTGTTCGATGCTGCTGCGCAGGCGAGTGCGGGCAATCGCCAGCGTTTCCTGAGGGTCGGGAGGATGCTCGGCGGCTTGCGATACGACCGCCCGCAGTTCGCTGGAGAGGGGGCTGGCCGCGCTCTCATCCGCTAGCGCCAGCCGGCCGCCGGCGGCAAACCAACCGATCAACATTACCGAGGAAAGCACGATGCGTCGCATGGCCTGCCTCCATTAGTCCGCTGTCTGATCCGCGAGGCGATACTTGAAGCGCGTGCTGAACATCTCGTCGCTTATTTGCTGCCCCCAGAGCACCTCGACGGACGGGTCCGGATTGTTTGGATTCAGCACGGAGTTGTCGTAATGGCCCGTCGCCAACAGTTCGGTCCCTGCGGCCAGTCGCAGCGGCGTGGCCAGCTCATAGGTTCTTTGCCAGGCCGGATCGTAGATCGGAACGGTGAGTATCGTTCGCCGACTCTGGATCTCATCCGTTTGCGGGTCGCGCTCAATGATCTCGAGGCGGTAGGATTTTCCGCGCAGATGGAAGTGCGGCCGGATGGAGTCGATGAGCACGTCGTGCTCGAAATAGTAGGTGTCCTCGATCCGATGGTGCGGTTCATGCGGCGGAATGCGAAATTGTCCAACCGGCCGGCGGAAGATCTTGGATCGCACCTGATGCTTCGGCGGAGCGTCCGCCCACAGGAATGCCGCCATGGACTGATCCATGATCTCCTGGCGGTTGTTGGGAGTGTAATGGACTTCGAAGATCAGGTCCGAGTGTTTGGGAATGAGCACCGCCTGATCCGATGGAAAGACCTTGGCGTTGTAAGTGTCGCCGGGAACGAAATCGCTGATCACGTGAGCCAGCTCGCCGTTGAGCCCATAGATTTGCGCCATCACGGCCAGGCCATCGAATCGCTGCTGCCCCTTGGCAGTCGGCGCCACATGCAACGTGACATGGTGCACCACTTCGGGAGTACCCGGCTTGATTTCCACCCCGCGAAACCACCGGTCTTGATCCAGATTCAGCGGCACGCGGAAAAACTGATACTCCAGTGCCCCCGATTTTGGCACGCGAAAGGGCTGCGGCATCCGGTAGATGAAGTCCGGCTTGCCGATCGTCCAATCGGTGGGCGCGGGCCAACGGACGGGCGCCGGCGCCTCGGCGCGATTCCCCTCGGGCGCGCCTGCGTCGATCCAGCCGACGAAGGTGTCGATCTCTTCCTCCGCGAGCTGCCGGCTATTGGCCAGCTTCCCGAATTCGGGCGCGAGAACCCCGTGCCACGGCGGCATTCGTCGGTCCATGACCACTTCGCGGATTTTGGCCGAATTGAAGGCGACATCGTCAAAACTGGCCAGTTCGAATGGTCCGGCCCCACCCTGGCGATGGCAACTTTGGCAGTGCTTCTGCACCAGTGGTGCGATGTCGCGATAGTAGGTCGCCAGGCTGGCTGACCGAGTGGGCGCGTTTCGCTCCAGCGGGCATCCCGATACGGCGACGTAGGCCCGCTCGATCGATTTGTTGTCCAGCAAAGCGCGGAGCGCATCGGCCAGGTAGTTCTCGCTGGCCGCGGCTCGGCGGCCGTGCCGCTTGAACTGATCGTCGATGGCTCCCTGGTATTTCTTTTCCAACTGTTTGTCGAGGACTACGACCTCGGGCGTGCTTTGCACGTCGAGCAAATCGGCCAGCCGATGGTCAACATCCTGAACGACGGGAAAAGAAATGTCCTCGTCGTGGGCGAAGGTGGCCATCTTGAAAACATTGGCGCCCGCGTCGGAGAAAACGCCCACGAACGACACCTGCTGCGGGCGAAACTCTTCGTAGAGCTGCTTAAGCCGCGGCAGGTACTGTCGCGCCACGGGACAATCGGTCCCCAGAAACACCAGCACGAGCCCGCGCACCTCGCCTTTGACGAACTCCTCCAGACCATGCTCGCTGGAGTAAATGCTTTTCAGACGCGGCCGCGATTGAGTGGTATCAATCGGCGTAGCCGCAAAGAGCGAAGCGGCGCACGACAACGCCAGGGCAGCGACAAGAGCGCTTCTCATGCTCGCCACTCCTATTCAATGAAGCCGTACAAAGTGTTACCAGCCCTCTGGAGCGGAGCCAGTCCTCCGAGCCGCGCTCAACCCCGAAATGGGCACCAAGCAAGATTGGTGCCAAATTAATTGTATTGGCCCGGTCAACCCCGCCGAAAGGCGTTGCCTGTTTCGCGTTTACCGCGTCCAAAATGATCAAAAGCGCCCCGAATCCGGCGCTCGAAAAGGCCTTTCTGAAGCCCCTAAGCGGCGCAAGCTTTGCAAATGGCTTGTCATTGGGAGGTGAAATATGTCTCAGCATTTTGCCTCGGATCGGCCCATTCGCGTGGGCGTATTTTCCACCATCGGCGCCGCCGACCATGCCGTCACCCGGCTCCTTGGCGAGGGGTTCACTCGAGATCAAATCACCGTGATCTGCTCCGATGAAGTGAAGGAGCAGTATTTCCGCCAGTTCGAGCACCAAA
>DASRJP010000365.1:0-8085 GCA_035649415.1 Pirellulaceae bacterium
CTCCATAGCTCAGGCGATCGAGGTGGTTTTCAGGACGTGGCGGTTCCAGGCCCGTGAATGCATACTGGCCATCGGCATCGGTAAGCGTCCTGGCAATCTCGACCGGCGGCGAAGTTCGCCCGTCCACCCGATAGAGCCGCACGGAGACTCCGGCCAACGGCGCCCGATCGGCGTCGTTGACGCAGCGTCCGCTGACGGTGTGAGTATTGGCCTGGGGTTCCTCTTTACCGGTCGCCGCGGCTGCCATTGGCACTTGTGACTTGGCGATCGGCATGGCATCGGTCAGGCCCATCAGGGCCATCCCGAGCAACAAGCCGGCCGCCATCGGCGCCCGAAGCGTCCGGACCGATGGGGACCGCAGCAGACGATCGACACGCGCCTTCAGGCTGCAAGTCGAAGAGAACAGGCCGATTAGACCCGGTGCGATGGCGGACGGAGCCAGGCCCGCCGCCAGTTCGACGATCGTGGCGGCATACGCGGATCGATCGGTCTCGCCCAGCGCGGCGAATGCCAACTCGTCGCAGGCGGCCTCGCGCTCGGCCTGCATTTCGCGGACCGTCCACCAGGCCACGGGATTGAACCAGTGCAGGATCCGCGCCATCAGCAGCAGCCAATTCGTCCAGAGATCGCCGCGGACCAGATGTGCCAGCTCGTGCGTCAGCACATGGCGGAGCCGCGTGGCCGAAGCTTCCGTTACCACCGATTCCGGCAGGACGATTCTGGGATTCCAGGTGCCCACGATGCAGGGACTGAGGCTTTCAGGGGTGACGAGCAATGCGGGAGTCCGTTTGAGTCCGAGTTTGCGGCGGGATGTCTCCAGTAGCTCCAGGATGGCGGCATCCGTCACAGGGCGGCAGGCGGAAAGCCGTCGGCGCAATACGAGCGCGGTTGCCAGGAGCTTCAACCCCAGCAGCAGGCAGCCAGCCAGCCAGATCGACGACAGGATTCGCGTGATGAGAGCGGCGTCGAACAAAAGAATGCTGGACCGGGTCGTTCCCATTGCGGTCCCGGAGGAAATCGCCGGCATCTCTGGGGGCGCTCCCGCCTGCGCCATTGAAGACTCTGGCGCGGATCCGGCAGCCCGCGACGGTGCAACTTTCGTCTCGTACGCGCCGGTTGTCGCTTCGGACCCGCGTGGAACCGGCGTGAACGTTGCATCGGCCCGGTGCTGAGCAATTCGCTGGGCGCTCGCCTCCGGATTCCAGCGAACCAGATTGAATAGGCTCCAGGGACTGACGGGAGTCGTCACCAGCAGGAGCCGCGTCAGAACGACGCCCCACAGCAGAAAGCGCCATCGCGGCGACAGGCGATCCCCACACCACCAGAGGAGCAGGCCGACCAGCAGCGCGAGTGCTGCCGCCTGCCAGGAGGCCCGCCAGATCGCCGGTCCGCTGGTCTCGAGCAGCGTGATCATGTCCGTTTCTCCTTGGGATTCTTCTTCTGAGCGAGCAGTTGGCGAAGTTGCTCAATCTGATCAGGGTCCAGCGACGCTTCGGCGACGAAGTGTGCGAGCAGTGCCGTGACGTCGCCGCCAAACGCCTTCTCCAAAAGCGAGCGGCCCTCTTGGCGCACACAGCGTTGGCGGGAGACGACAGCCCGGTAGATATACCGCGATCCAGCGACGTCGTAGGCCAGGGCCCCTTTTTCAACGAGCCGCGCCAGCAGCGTGCGGATCGTGCTGTGATTCCAGTCGTGCGTCGCCCGCAGCTCCCTGATGACATCCGCCGCCGTACAGGCGCCGGCCGCCCAAATCGGCTCCATGACGTCCCACTCGGAATCTGAAATCTGCAAGGCGCGCGCCATCATGAGCTCCCACTGGCCACAACTGTAGCTACAGTTGACTACAGCTGTGGCTAACTGTCAAGAGCCGTCAGGCCAAGCTAAGATGACGCCCTTGGAGGCATCTCAACTGCTGAGCGACAAACGTGAGGCGAACATGCGCCTCAAGAGTGCCCTAACGACCCGGGCGCACGGCAGACTCGCTGAGCGTGCCCGCTAGGTTTTCCACGCCCGGCGCTCGCCGCGGATCGAACTGGATAGGAGGCAGGTCGGCGGCCGAAAACACCAGTTCCAAGCACTTTCCCACTTGCGCAGGCGGACTGGCGCGACGAAGTGCAAATTCACCGATATCGTTTAGCACGCCGCGAATATATCCTCGGTTCGGCCGCTTGCTACCACGAACCGCCCGGCCGGCAATTCTGTATTTCGGATACGCTTTGCGGGCGAGGTTGGCGGATCAACGCTCTGATGTCCCAAACTCCTGTCCCGTCGCCGCCATCTCCCTCGGAATACCCGTATGCGCCGCGCCCGCCGGTGAAGGTCGAGGCCAAGGCCGATTGGACTCGCCGCTGGCTCGTCGATCAAACCGGCCTGTGGATGGTGGCAGGCGTGGCGGGATCGGCTCTGTTGGCGGACCTACTCATCGTGCCGCTGATGAGAGTCTTCGATCAGCGCGACTGGGGCGCGGTGTGGGTGTATGCATGCATGGGCTTGATTGCCGCGCAGGGCGCCGCGCTGACCGTCTGGTTGGCGTGGGGACCGGAGCCGTTCTGGTTGCGGCTGCTTGGTCATTGGTGTCTGGCCGGGATGGCGCTGTCGTTCTGGCTGCTGGGCGTGTTGGCTGCGGAAGGTTGGAACGATCTCGGCGAAGCCCTGGGAATCGTGGGGCCGGCCCTACCGCTGGTCAGCCTGGCAGCCCAGGTCCCGCTGTGGATTGTTCGGCAATTGTTCGGCTGGCGCCTGGTCAGGCGGGACGCCCCTCCGGTCGCGGCAACTCCGCTGTTGATCCGCGACTTGATGCTCGCGACGCTAATCGCGGGAATCTCGTTGGCCGCAGCCCGCTGCGTCGACGGCGGTCGTTCGCTCGGGAAAGAGTTTTGGTTCGGCTGGGGCATCGCCGTCGCGACCGCCTCCGGGCTTGGTACGATCGCTTTGCTACCCGCCGGCGGCTGCCTGCTGGGAATGCGACGGTTCGCGCGGGGCGCGTCGCTGATCGGCTTGTACGCAGTAGTGGCGGTGGCTGCGGTGTGGGCCGTTTTTCTATTCGTTTTCACGGGGTCGCGTCCGGGTGCCTGGGAGCTTACCGGCCTCTCGATCGTCATTCTGAGCTTTGCCGCAATGTTGATACTCGCCGCTGTGACCGCCCGCACCTGGGGCTACGCGCTAATTTATGGCCGCAGGCGCGATGGCGGATCACTCACCGTGTTTTGACGTGCCGCGAGGAATTGTCAGGCAATGGCTGGCCGTCCGCTTCGACTGGCGGGGCGTTTTCGTGCGGGCGTAGAATGGCGGCATGGACGGTGCCCGAGGCAGGCGTGATTACTTCTCGTCGTCCGTGAGCAGTTTCACCAGGCGATCATTCTCCGCCGGCGATATGTCAAAGGACTCGCCGTTGATCAGTTCAACCTTAAACTTCCCAGCCCCGCCATAGATACGAACTATGTGAGCGGCGTTAACAACGGTGGGAACCTGGCCAGTGACTTTGATCCATTTCATAACGAGGTGATCCAGTTTGGGGGTTTGTGGAAGGTTAGCGATTTGCTGACGTGTCAACCTACCGATTTTTGCAGTATCGCCGAATCGACTTGCTATCGCCTGCCCCGTCCGCACGTGCTGCTGGCGGGGCGTTTTCGTGCTACTAGTTTCATCGTCGACCCAAACACAGACGCGCTGCCCGAGAGAGGGCCGAAGCGGCCGTGAGAGCCCTGGGAGTTGGCCACACTCCGAACTGAACGACATTCCGGCGGCGGAGGCGGACGACCCACTTTCCGCCGCCCAGACCCTGCTCAGAGGTGGCTACAAACGGGCGCGGTCGTTGAAGGCAAAGCTGCCTCATTCTGCGAGAGCGACACACACGATCTCGTGCGAGCCTCGAAAATAGAGTCGCGTGCCGACCAGGGCAGGATGCGACAAGAGACCGGATTCGTTCTCGAGCACTTTCATCTTGCTCAGCAGCTTGTATTCGCTGGCCCGCGCATCGATCAGCAGCAAATCGGCATCCGACGTACTGACCAGCAGTCGGTCGGACGACGCGATCAGACTGGTGTGCTTGAAAAAGGTGTCATTCCTTCCCTTCCACAATAATCTCAGAGGCTGTTTCAGGTCCAAGCAGTAAAGGTCGCCCGACGCCCCGAACAGCCGATCGCCCGCGGCCAGCGGCGAATGCGTGTCCGGCGCCAGCTCCTCGAAGTTGCCGACTGGCTCCTTTGCGATCTTTCCCGCCGCGTCAAACCGGAACATCCGCGTGCCGTTGTTCTCGGTCGAAACCAACAGGTGGTCTTTCCAGATGATCGGGGTGGGCACGTTGAAGTCGCCCCCGTTCGGCGGCTTGAGCGTCCACAGCTGCTTGCCTGTTTCAATCTCCCAGCCAGACAGAGTGGTCGCGTCGTGGCCGACGATTTGTCGCCGGCCGCCGAGCATGCCGACATTAAGCGAGCCGTAGCCGGGAGGATTGCCCGGCGTTTTCCAGATCGCCTTTCCTGTGGCAGGGTCGAGTGCCACCAGCGCCGCTTGTGGACCGCCCACATAAAGGATCAGTTTGCCATCAACAAACAGGGGCGAGCCGCAGAGTCCCCACTTCATCGGCTCCACCAGACCGAAGTCGGCTTTCACGTCGATCTGCCACACTTCGCGGCCGCTGGCCAGTTCAACGCAGCTCAAGTTGCCGTGCGCTCCGAGCAGCCAACATCGCTCGCCCGCAATCAAGGGAGTCGCCCGGGGAGAGTTGCCATAGTCCAGCATGCCAGGCGCCGGATAGCGGTGCGTCCAGAGTTCCTTACCCGTAACGGCATCCAGGCACCGCAGCGCATCGAAGGCATCGTCGAATTCCCGGTCGGTGACCAGAACGAACTTACTGGTAGCGGCGACGCCCCCAATGCCGATCGCGGACAACCGATAACGCCAAACGATGTTCGGCGAGGCCGCGAACTTCTCGGGCAGCCAGGGAACTAAGCCGTCGCGATTGGCGCCGCGCCAGCCGGTCCAGTCACGAGCGGCCGGCTGGGCGGGCGCGGCAGTGAGGTGAAGCTCACCCGGCGCGGGCAAAAAGCCCGCTTCAGGGCTCAACTTTTTTTTTGCGACTCGATGGGTACAAAGCCGAGCAGAGTCTCCAGAGCTTCCAGCAGCTTGGCGTCCGTGCTGACCTTCAGCAGGGCTGCTTCGATCTTGGCCTGCTCAGGGGCGGGCAGCTTGTCCGAGACGAAAGCTTCGACAAAGGGCACGTTGTCGGTTTTGCCGATCACCCGCAAGTCTCCCTTCTTCACCGTGCCGCAGCCTTCCAGCAGCGGCGCAGCATAGCTGGAGATGACCGTTGCCGCGCGGGCCTTCTCGCCCAGCTCGAGCAGCTTCGTTGCCCCGTCGCTGCACGCGGCGCAGGTATCGGGTTTGGCCGGCGGAGCAATGCCCAACTTGCCGAGCGTGTCCATCGCGGCCGAGTACTTTTCGTCGGCATCCTGGGTGCCGAAAAAGATCCGATAGTCCTTGAGGTCTGCCACGGATTGGGCCGGGTCTTTGGACAGCACCACGAACAGCCCGTTTTGCGTGGACACGCCATCCTTGCCGCTGAGCGCCATGATCGGACGGAATTGCCGGCCAGCCCGCTTCGCATCCCACAAGACAACCGAATGCTTGCCGATCACGATGTCGGCGCGGTCGTTGGTGTCCATCTTCAATGCGGCCGGCAACGACGCGTTGTAAGCGGCGATGACCGGCTTGCCCAGCTCGCTTGTCAAATACGCGGCCAGCTTGTCGTAATCGCGCTGGGCGTAGCCTTGCACGCACGGGCACGACAGCGGCGCGGCCAATGGATCCATCACGAGCAACACCAGGGCATTGGCCGGAATCTCCAGCGGCTTCTTTGGTTCCGCCGGTTTGGCATCGTCGGCGGCTGCGGCAGATCGTGCGGCCAGCGCGGCGGAGAAGGCGATCAGCGCTG
The DNA here is from genome assembly GCA_035649415.1 of Pirellulaceae bacterium. Classification (GTDB taxonomy): domain Bacteria; phylum Planctomycetota; class Planctomycetia; order Pirellulales; family Pirellulaceae; genus DATKDU01. The sequence goes on from DASRJP010000365.1 coordinate 5,933, forward strand.
CATAAGTCAGGTAGCGTTTCATGGCCTTATTCTCCTGCCACTTCGGTTTTCTTGGCGCCGAGAATGATCACGCGACTGCCCGGCAAATCGCAGAAGTACACGCGATCCGACTTGGGCGAGGCCGCCACGGCCACGTTCTTGCAACCGCCGGTCAGCTTCGCGTAGCCGACCAGGCTGAGGAACTCGCCTTTGGCGCTAAACCGCTTGACAATCCCTTCCGACTCGGCGGTGAGGATCTCGCCCGTCGAACAAATGCGGCAGTTCATGGGGTTGCAACAGCCGCCGAACGACAGGCCGTTGCTTTCGCGGCCGCTGACCCCGAATGCGCCCAACTCCTTGCCGTCGCGGTCGTAGTGGGCGACCCGCTTTTTGGTGTTTTCAGCGAGGTAAATGCCGCTGCTGTCGGCTTGCACGTCCATCTGCCCGCAGCAGCCGGGAACTCCGGACAGAATCTGCTTGGCGTTCTTAAAGCTAGTGTCCATGCGCCAGATGGCATAGCCATAGCCCTTCATCTCGCCGCAGGCGATGTAAACCTCCTTGTCGGTCGGTGCAATCGCGTTGATGATCCGCATCCGCGCGGTAAGCGACTTCACCATCGCGTCCACCTGTGCTGGGGATGCGTTTGCCCGATCGGAATATGACTTGAGCACAGTGCGATACGACTCGAGCTGTCTTTTCTCCAAAGCGGTCGCGGAATCCCCCTTGTCTTCCAGCCGCTTTACCTGTTCGGCAATCACCTTCTGGGAATTGGCGACCGCTTCAGCCTGCGCTTTGAGCTGGTCCTCAGCCTGCTGGCGAAATGCCTCCTTGTCTTTCAGCGCGGCGGCCAGGTGCGGCAACTCGGTTTCGCCGAGCAGTTTGCCGTCGGCGGAAAACCGGGCCAGTCGGCCGTCACCGGCGGCATAGATCGAGCCGTCCGGAGCAACGCCCACCGAGTTACCGGTGAAGTTCAACTTCCACTTGCTTAGCTCCTTGCCCTCGGAATCGAGGACGCGAATCTCGCTCGCAGCGGCTTTCGCTGTCGCGCCGGCGACCGCATAACGGTCGGGCCCCACGAGGCAGACGATCTTTCCGTCGGCGGTGGCGGATAGCGTCTGCAGCTTGCCGCCTGATTCGCCACGGACTTCGACCGTCCTCAGGGTGTCGTGCGTCGCGGCCGCCGCTGGTTCAGGGGCTGGATCTACGGCCGCCGCGATGGCCGCACGAATCTGGATTGCCGGCAGAGCGGGCAACTTCAACACCGGCCGCTTGACTGGCGGCGTGTCGGCAGCCTTGTCCACTGGTTCATCGGCTTGAGCACTTCCGAAGAGCATCCCGCACAGAACCCCCAGCGAAGCCACCAGCAGAGACGAGCGCATGCGACTTCCTCCCGATAGAACGGAGCACCCTGGCCTGTGGGTGATTCTAGGCACCGGCAATGTTCAAGTCACCGGAGGTTAAGACAGAATTGCTTTATCCAACTGGCTGGGTGGCATTTCGGCAGGTGAAAACAATGAAATGGGCGCATACCGAAACCCTCCGCCGACAGCGCTATCTGCGAGGGATTTCGTCTGCCGCCTGCTTATCTTGGCGATAATCAGGGCAGCAATCGGGTGGGCAGCTCTCGCACCCTGCGAGCAATCGCAGCAGCCGCATTCGGCGGGTGCCCGACGAGGTCCCGGTCCACGAAACAAGCTGGACGGTGCATTGAACTCAACCCACTCAGCCGCGCTCCCCGATCAACACTTCGGCGACTTTCGCTTCTTGCCGATCGCGCTGCGTGCTTCGAATTTCTTGATATGATCGGGCGCGAACGGAATCTTGCACGCCCCGACCAGGTCCACGGCGACCTTGCCGATGCGGTTGGCCGTTTCGACCGCGAGCTTGTGGAGCGGTTTGACGTGGCAGGCAACGGCGATGACGAAGCTGTTCATCACGTATTTGACGCGATTGGGCTGCTGGTGGATCGATTTCGCCACGCGCGAGAGGAGCGACTTGATCTCGGCCAGGTCGAGGTCCTCGTCCTCCTTGATGGCGACCATGCTGCTGTAAGTCTGCCAGCCGGCTGCGGCGATGGCTTCGTCCTGCGATTCGATCCACTTCAAGGCCATCTCTCGCCCGTGCGGGCTCGCGGACGCCACCCACGGGACCGTGAATTCGGCGACCATGCCCCA
>DASRJP010000366.1:0-4790 GCA_035649415.1 Pirellulaceae bacterium
CTGCTCGTCAACGCCAGCATCGAGAGCGGGTCGCTCGTGGCGCTCGACAAGCAATCCGGCAAGGAAGTCTGGCGGGCCAAAGGGGTTGGCAGCGCGTGGAACACGCCGCTGCTGGTTGATTCGAAACCCCGCGCCGAAGTCATCGTCAGCGCGGAGCCGAAACTGCTGGCGTTCGATCCGGCTGATGGCAAGCCGCTGTGGAATGCCGACGGCGTGCATCGGTACGTTTGCCCCAGCGTCGTTGCCCACGATGGCATCGTGTATGCGATCGGCGGCGGGCACACTTCGCTGGCGGTGCGCTTGGGTGGCAGCGGCGACGTGACCGAGTCGCACGGCGTGTGGCGCAAGGAGAAGGGCTCAAACGTCGGTTCACCGGTTTATCACGATGGGCACCTCTACTGGGTGACGGAAAATGGCGGGATGGTTTGCTGCCAGAAAGCCGAGACGGGTGAGTTCGTGTTCCAGGAGCGGCTTAAACCGCAGCCGGGGAACATCTGGTCGTCGCCGGTACTGGCCGACGGCAAGCTTTATTTTGTCTCGCAGAACCAGGGGACGTACGTCGTGGCCGCCCAGCCGAAATTCGAGCAGCTCGCCCTCAACAAATTCGAGGACGACGACAGTCGCACCAATGCTTCGCCGGCCGTTCACAACGGTCAGATACTGCTGCGGACTGACAAGCGCTTGTATTGCATCGGCAAGAAGTAAACCTGCTGCTATGCCGGGACTTTGAATCCCCACAACCGGGCCGCATTCCGCCCCAGGATCTTCTCGCGGTCGTCAGCCGTGAAGAAGGGGATTTCTTTGCGCAGCAAGTCGATCTCCTTGTCCAGCGTCGGCCGCTTGTAATACGCGCGGGCCCCTCCCGGATAGCCCGTGCCGAACAGCAGCCGGTCGGGGCCAAATGCCTCATACACCCGCTTCACGTGTGGATAGGCGTCGGCAAACGGGTACTCTCCCGACTTCGAGACCGAACTCAGCTCGGAGACCTTGACCCAGACGTTGGGGTGCCGCGCCATGGCCAATAGGAGCCGCAAATCGGCTTCGGCATCGGCCGATTTGAAATCGATCTGGCTCAAGTGATCGATGATGATTCGCATCTCCTGGTGCGCCCGAACCATTTTCTCGAGCTTGGGTAGCTGCTTGGGCCCGATGAAGAAATTGAAGACGGCGCGAAGCTCTTCTGCCTTTTTCCACAGCCGGTGCGTGTCGTCGGCATTGAGCCAGGCGTCGCCGCCGTGCTTCCCGTCGGCGTAGTACAGCGGGCTGAAGCGCATGCCGGCAAGGCCGTGCTCTTTCATCCAGAATTCGAGCTTGTCGGCGACTTTAGGATCGGTCGGGTCGATGAGGCCGTGCGCCTTGAGGCGATCGGGGTAGCGCTGAACGCAGTCGGCGACGTACGCATTGTCCCAGCCGTGGTAAATCACCTGGACCAGCACGGAGTGGGTGCAGCCGTGCCGGTCCATGTCTTCGATCAGCATTTCCAGCGTCCCCTCGTGCGGCGGCAGCTTGAAATCGGGCTGATACGGATGCGGAAACGGATACCGCGCGGCTTCCTTGCCGCTGGCCCAGACGTGCATGTGCGTGTCAATGATCGGCGCTTTCGGCTTGTCTGCTGCCGCGGCCTGTGCGGTCGGCAAGATGCCGGCGGCGACTGCCGAGCCGGCAGTGGCGGCGAGAAACGTCCGGCGGTCAAAGTAGTTCTGTGCGGTGATGCTTGGAGACGCGTGCTGAGGGTGCATGGCTGTTCCGGCTGGTAATGCAAAGAGTGCGATGGCCTGGAAGTTCCATCAGTCTTATCGAGTTTGGGCCGCAATTCCACCTGTGAGACTGACTTGCCTTGAACACGGCGGCTCGCCATACTGCGCGTCGAGGCAATAGCCATGCTCACCTTTGGCCATGCAGCGGCCCGATTGTGCCAGGGGGTCACGCGTCGCCACTGGCTGCGCTGCGGAGGGCTGAGCTCGCTGGGGCTGATGCTGCCGGAGCTTCTTTCGGCCCGCGCTGGGGCGGCCGAGCAGACCGCAAGCCGCGAGCCGCAGTTCGGCCGAGCCAAATCGTGCATCGTTTGTTTCCTGTTCGGTGCTCCGGCCCATCAGGACATCTGGGACCTCAAGCCCGAAGCGGCGGACGATGTCCGCGGGCCGTTTTTGCCCATCTCCTCGAGCGTCCCCGGTACGTTGCTTTCAGAGCACATTCCCCGCACGGCCAAACTCGCTCACCAGTTCGCCCTGGTCCGCAGCGTGACGCACCCCGACAGCACGCACACGGTTGCGATGCATTACATGCTGACCGGCCAGCGTCACCGTCGCCCCGCCACGAATCCGACCAACCTGCCCGACGATTTTCCCTGCTTCGGCGCTGCCGTGAGCCGCTTCCGGCCCAGCATCACGCCGCTCCCCTCCGGCATCAGCCTCAACGCGCCGGGGAACGAGATTCCGTCGGGTCACATTTTCCCCGGTTTCTTCGCCGGCTTTCTGGGCCATGGCTACGACCCGATGTTCGTGACCGCGAACCCTGCCAGCAAGGAGTTCGATCCGTTTCCCGTTGCCGGCGGCGCGCCCCGCGAGAGAGTTCGCGAGCGACAAACGCTGGTCGAGCAGCTCGACGGCCTTCGCAGGAGGTTCGATACCGACGAATCGGTTCGCTCGGCCGGTTCTTTTCAGGACAAGGCGCTCAGTTTGATCGGCTCTCCCTCGGCAGTGCGAGCGTTCGATCTTTCGCGCGAAAAGCAGTCGGTCCGCGACCAATTCGGTATGACGCCGTTCGGCCAGGGATGTCTGCTCGCCCGGCGGCTGGTCGAGTCGGGCGTGCGGCTCGTCACGGTGAACTGGGCCCGCGACTACCAGGCCGGCATTGCCGACCACTGGGACACTCACCAGAGGAACTTCGTTCTGCACAAGGAAAAGCTGCTGCCGGCATTCGATCAGGCCTATTCGGCGCTGCTGACCGATCTGGACGAGCGGGGCCTGCTCGACGAGACGCTGGTTGTCGTGCTAGCCGAGTTCGGCCGCACGCCGAAAATCAACTCCAATGCAGGGCGCGATCATTGGCCAGGTTGTTTCTCGATCACGCTGGCCGGCGCCGGCATTCGCGGCGGCCTCGTCCATGGCGCATCCGACCGGATCGCGGCCTACCCATCCAGGGATCCGGTCAGTCCGGAAGAAGTCGCCGCCACGATCTACCACGCGCTGGGAATTCCGCTGCGCACCGAAGTCATCGACCACTCCGGCCGCCCAATGCCGCTGGCGACTGCCCAGCCGCTGCGCGCACTTTTCGGCGCCTGACGCAGTGCATGCAGACATACCCGCCTGCCACCTGCGGCTTGGTCGAGTAAAATGCGCCGCACGAAAGCCGGAATATGGTCCGTGCTGTCAATTCGTTTCTTGTACTTTGCGGCTCTTCCCGCTAGATTGGCCGCACTCAAAGCGCACTGGCCCCGCGAGCAAGTCCATGAAAATGAAATTGGCAGGCGAGGATGGCAATCTGGTCAAGGTTGCCGTGTCCGGGCCAGTGACGCAGCGCGAGCTATCCCCTATCGACGAGCCGCTGGGCGATCTTTTGGGGCCCCACGGTTATGGCAAGCAGGTTCTGCTCGATCTGGCCGACGTTTCCTATCTCGATTCCAGCGGCGTCGGTTGGCTCTTGACCTGCCACAAGCGGGTGAAGCAAGCGGGCGGCAATCTGATCGTGCATTCGTTTTCACCGATCGTGTCCAACGTGCTCCGCGTGCTGAAGCTGGAAAGAGTCCTTCAACTGGCGGAAAACGCCAAGGCCGCCGAGCAGACGGCGCGAGGTGTCGTAGCATGAGCACGCAATCGATCGATTTCAGACCGACGGCGCTGGCGGACCTCGAACCCTCGCAGGCGCTGACCGCCATCATCGAGCAGGCCGCGGAGCTGCGGGCCAGCGATCTGTTCCTGATGAGCGAGGAATCGGCGCTCACCGTGGCCGTTCGCCGCCTGGGACACGTGGAACGCTTCGCCTCCGTGCCGCGCGACCAGGGGCGGCAGCTAATCAGCTACCTCAAGGCCCAGGCCGGAATCGATATTGCCGAGCGCCGCCGGCCGCAGGAAGGGAGGTGGATTTTCGATCGGCCGGAAGGACCGATCGACCTTCGCATCAATATCATTCCCACGTTGCATGGTGAAGACCTTTCTGCGCGGCTGCTCGACCGGAAGTTCGGTCTGAAAAAGCTGGACGACATCGGCCTGACGCGCGGAGATTACACCAAGGTGACCGCGCTGCTTACCAGCCCCAGCGGGTTGATCCTCGTCACCGGCCCCACTGGCACCGGCAAAACCACGACGCTTTACGCCTGCCTCCAGCATCTCAACAACGGCACTCGCAAGATCAACACGCTCGAAGACCCGATTGAGTACCAATTGACAGGCGTCCGCCAGTCGCAGGTGAATTCCAAGTTGGGCGTCGATTTTGCCGACATGCTGCGGCACGTGCTGCGGCAAGCGCCCGACGTGATCATGATCGGCGAGATTCGCGACGAAGAAACGGCCAATACGGCCGTGCGGGCGGCCAATAGCGGTCATCTCGTCCTGGCCACCATGCACGCACCGGTGGCGGCTGGGGCCGTGCAAAGCATGCGGGCCTTGGGCGCGCATCCGTTCTTTCTTTCCAGCTCGCTGCTGGGCACCATCGCCCAGAGGCTGGTGCGCGTCCTGTGCCCGAGCTGCCGCGTGGCCTATGACATCAGCGAGTCCCCCGAGACGTTCGCAGAAATCCGCGACCTCTTGGAACCGGGACTCGGTTCATTCATCTATGGCCCCAGCGGGTGT
>DASRJP010000367.1:0-3432 GCA_035649415.1 Pirellulaceae bacterium
ATGACAAAGCACCAATGACCAATGCGCAGCCAGCCCTCACCCGGCCTGCGGCCACCCTCTCCCACGAGGAGAGGGAGTTAGGGAGTTAGTGTACAAATGGAACATTAGTTGCACCTGGGTTTTGAATGCGCGCCGGCACTGCCAGATCGGCAGGTTGGCCGCTGCGCGGCGGTTGATCTTTCTCAATTCGGTGGAAGCAAGAGAGCAGAGAGCAGAGAGCAGAGAGCAGAGGTCAGAGTCGGCGGACGTGGCGGAGCCAAAAGTAGGTCGGGCTTCCCAGCCCGACCAAGACGGGCTGGGAAGCCCGTCCTACACCCTTAGCCGACTCAGCCAACCGACTCATCTCGAGGGCGTGCGGCGCGAGCGACTCAACGCAAGATGTTATGGGAACATAAGATCAGGCGAGTTAGTCGGCCTGGCGCGACTCGGCCAAACCGACTCAAAAAGCGACTCGAGGGGACGGGGGCCAGGAACGTAGGACAGGTTTCCAACCTGTCCAGGAGCATTTAGGACAGGTTGGAAACCTGTCCTACGTTCGATGGGACCCGACTCGCTTAGCCGACTCATCTCCGAGGCGCATGGCGCGAGCGACTCAACGCAAGATGTTATGGGAACATAAGTTCAGGCGAGTGAGTCGGCCTGGCGCGACTCGGCCAAACCGACTCAAAAAGCGACTCAGCCCTCACCCGGCCTACGGCCACCCTCTCCCGGCGGGGGAGGGTCATGGAGGAGGGACAGGTTGGGAAACCTGTCCTACGAGGGGATGGCGGGTTCTTGACGGGTGTCGAAAAACGCCAAAAACGGGCGGAAAGTCGGGCACTTTTCGAGTGCCCTAAAATCGGCAAGTGGTGAGCGGATAGGGACTTGTGACTTTTGCACGTTCGGAAAAAGGCCGACTTTCCGACATGGGAGGGGCGAGACCAGTCGATAAGTCGCGAGTCCAAAGTCCAAAGTTTTTCGTAGGGCAGGCGGGACGAAATCCCAATGACCAAGTCCCGATGACCAATGTCGGAGTCGGAATGCTGACTCCTGACCCCTGCCCCCTTGGATGGCGGCACGAGGCAGAGCCTCGGGAAAGCGCGTTCCCAGGCGGAGCTTGGGAACGAGTTACTCTCACGCCAGAATGTCGCCAATCACGTGCCCGTGCACGTCGGTCAATCGCCGGTCGATGCCGTTGTGGCGGACGGTGAGCCGCTGGTGGTCGATGCCCAGCAAGTGCAGAACGGTGGCGTGCAGGTCGTAGCAGTAAGTTTTGTTCTCGACCGCCTGGAAGGAGAATTCGTCACTGGCGCCGTGGGCCACGCCAGGTTTGACGCCGGCGCCGCACAGCCAGGTGACGAACGACAGCGCGTTGTGGTCGCGGCCGGTCGCGCCCTGCGTGAACGGATAGCGGCCAAACTCCGTTGTCCAGATCACGAGCGTGTCGCTGAGCAGCCCGCGGGACTTGAGATCGTCGAGCAGGCCCGCGATTGGCTTGTCGACTTGTTTGGCGATGAACGGCAATTCGTTGACGATGTCGGTGTGGTTGTCCCAGTTTTTGCTCGCGCCGCCGGTGCCGCTCCAGACCTGCACGAAGCGAACGCCGCGCTCGATCATCCGCCGCGCCACCAGGCAGTTGCGGCCGAAGTCGCGAGTCGGCTCTTCATCCAAGCCATAGGCGCGGTGCGTCTGCTCGGTTTCGTTGGAGATGTCCAGCAGCTCTGGCGCGGAGACCTGCATCTTGGCCGCCAATTCGTACGACGCGATGCGAGCGTCCAGCCGCGAGTCTTCCGGATGCGTTTGCAAGTGCTCGCGATTGAGCTGCTGGAGAAGCGCCAGTCCCTCACGCTCGCTCTCGGCCGTGATTTGTTTGGCGCTGGCAGGCGGCATCAGATTGGCGATCGGAGTCGGCGCCGTCGGGCGGATGATCGTGGCGGCATGTGCCGCCGGCAGAAACCCGGCGGAAAAATTGCCCGCATTGTTGTACGGCAGCCCCTTGGGATCGGGGAGGACGACAAATGCCGGCAGGTCGTCGGTGATCCGTCCCAGCGCGTAGGAGATCCACGAGCCCATCGCGGGAAAACCCGGCAGGATGAACCCCGTGTTCTGCATGTAGCTGGCCGGGCCGTGGACGTTGCTCTTGCTGGCCATCGCCATCAGGAACGCCAGCTCATCGACGTGCTGGGCGATGTGCGGAAAGACGCTCGACACCCAGCGGCCGCTTTCGCCGTATTGCTGGAACTCAAACGGCGGCTTCATGATGTTGCCGGGAACGCTCGTCGCCACCGCCTTGAGCCCGAAATCGACTTTCTCGCCGTGCCGCTGTACGAGCGTGGACTTGTAGTCGAACGTGTCCATCTGGCTCACGCCGCCGTTCATGAAAAGCTGAATGATGCGGCGGACCTTGGCCGGATGGTGCAGGCCACTGCTGCTCTTAGCCGGAGGCAAACTTGCCTCCGGGTTCGCGACGGGGTTCTCCGCCGCAGGCAACTTCCCCTCTTCCGCCAGCAACTGCGCCAGCGCCAAGCTGCCAAAGCCCGCGCCGGCCGATTGCAGTAGCGCTCGGCGGGAAATGGAAGCGACCGGCAGCGTTGGAAAGCGATTCATCGGATGTCACTCGGCCCGATTTGCATTCTATCCTAAGCCGCGGCCTGCCGCGCCAGCATCCACCGCGGCTCGCCGCAGGTTCTCGCCGGCGGCACTAGCGGCACTGGCCGGGTGAGTTTGTCCCCCCCGGCCGCTAAGATGCTGGATGCCGCGGTCTTACTTCTGCCGCAAGTTCCCTGCGGCATGCCGCGATCCATTGCCCTCTGGCTGCGAAGGCTGTGACGATGACCGACTTCGAAAAGCTGGGCGTCTTCTATTTGGGCCGCGAATACGACCTGGCCGCCGGCAAACCGCGCGACAACCTCCTGCTCTACGACGCCAAGGACCTGACCACCCACGCCCTTTGCGTCGGCATGACCGGCAGTGGCAAAACGGGCCTCTGCCTGGCGCTGCTCGAAGAAGCCGCCATCGACGGCATTCCGGCGATCATCGTCGATCCCAAAGGGGATTTGGGAAATCTGCTGCTGACGTTTCCGCAGCTCCGCGCGGAAGACTTCGCGCCATGGATCGATCCGGCCGAGGCCGCACGCAAGGGACAGTCCCCGAGTGACTACGCCGCCGCCACGGCCGAAACTTGGCGAAAGGGCCTGGCCGATTGGGGACAATCGCCCGAGCGTATCCAAAAGCTGCGCGATGCCGCGGACATCGCGGTCTATACGCCTGGCTCCAGCGCCGGGCTGCCGCTGGCTGCGCTCAAATCGTTTCAAGTGCCGCCGGCTAATACGCTGAATAATGCCGACGCCCTGCGCGAAGCGGTCAGTGCCGCCGCCTCGGGCCTCCTGGGCCTGGTGGGGATCGAGGCCGATCCGCTCGCCAGCCGCGAGCACATTCTGCTGGCCAGCATCC
>DASRJP010000368.1:0-5678 GCA_035649415.1 Pirellulaceae bacterium
CCATCAAACTCCTCCAGATTGCCGTCAATCTTCATGTTCGCGGGCGCCCGTGTGGCCAGTCCGCGGGCGCCCGCCGCCAGGGGTTTGTCGGCATAAGCGATGCCGGTCATTCCGGCCAGAAGGTAGATCGCAACCCCGACAGAAAAGCCTGCAAACGACCGAATGTTCATTTTTCTTAACTCCCGGTGAACGACGCCTGGACGACCGCGGCCTGGCGGAATTATCGTCGCCGGCGCACGTCCGTGGAAGTGTCCAGCCTAATACGATCGTGGGCTATGGCGCGATCAAACGGCCGATTTGGCGCGCCCCTAGACCAGACTTAGGCCCGTGATTATTCTCAAGTTGCCATCCGTGCACGGCGGCCCGGTCCGCCGTCCCGCCACTTGTTCCGTCGTTCTTCGCTGGAGGTTTTGTATGTCCCGCTTGCTAGTCGCATTTGCCGTTGCCCTTGCTGTAGTCGTGAGCTTTGCCGACCTTGCATCAGCCCGCCCCTTCCGTCGCATCTGGGAGCGGCGAAAGGAGGAACTGGGGAGCGAGTTGAACGCGTCCCTTTCCGCGAAGCTGGACTCGAATCTGGCTCGTGAAGCGAAGACTGCCGAGGCGCGGATTTCAGACGCCAGCCAGAAGCAGATCGCCGGTGCGGCCAAGGACCTCTCGCAGCAGGTGACCAAGGAAACCGATTCGCTTCGCAAACAGGCTCTCGAGCAGTTGGCCGTCGAGACGAAGAAGATTCAGGACGAGACGCGGCAGCAGTTGGCCGCCGAAATGAAGAAAATGCAGGATCAAACCAAAGCGGAATTCGCCAAACTACGTGCCGAGCACGCCCGACAACTTGAGTCTGCTCTCGCAGATGTGAAGGCCGAAAACAAGGCAGTGATCGAGAATCTGACCCGGGCGGTCCAGGGCGAGCTGACCAGGCTTCCCCAGTCAGTGGAGACCGCCGTGACTGCCGAAGGCAAGAAAGTTAAGGAGCAACTGCTGCCGGAATTGAAGGCGGCAGTCCAATCGGAGGTCAGCGCGGCAGTTGCGGCGGCCAGCGCTAGTGCGTCGCAAAAATCCGAGAATCCGAGCGAAGAAAAGCCGGCGCAGGATGCGACGCTGACGACCGAGCCGAAACTGGAGCCGGCCAAAGAAAAGACGCAGGAGTAGCCGGAACAAGATCCGAAACGCGACGCTCGAAATCCGCAACCAGCACAAACTGCGCAAACGCAACTGCTGCAACCAGCACGGCGTTTCGTTTGTTAGACTTGCATTTGTGCATTTGGATTTGCTTCTATTGGAGCGGTCTCTCGTTTCCGGATTCACTCGCAATGCCAATCCTCGCCGTCAGCCGCATCATTACCATTCCGGACCGCGAGCTAAAATTCTCATTTTCGCGTTCCAGCGGGCCGGGGGGGCAGAACGTCAACAAGGTCAGCAGCAAGGCGACGCTGCACTTTCGCGCCATCGATTCCCCCAGCCTGCCTGCCGAAATCAGACAGCGACTGGTGGCAACGTTCAAGAGCCGGCTGACCAAGAGCGGGGAATTGGTCATCAGCAGCCAGGAGCATCGCGACCAGCCGCAGAATATCGAGGCTTGCTTGCACAGGCTCAAGGAGATGATTCTTTCCGTCGCCAAACCGCCCAAAGTGCGGCGTACAACGAAGCCTAGCCGCGGGTCGAAGGTCCGCCGTCTCAAGGCAAAAAAGCAACGAGCCGCAGTCAAAGAAGGCCGGCGGGGGAAGTGGGTCGAGTAAAGAGCTGCTGGACCAATAGCTGCGAGGCTGTCGAAAAAGCAGTACACTCAATAGTCAATAAAGTTGCTGCGTCTTCCAATTTACAAGGCGCCCCTGCCATGTCGCCCTCGCTCAGTGACAACAACTCTTCGTCCACGAGTCGCCGCGCCTTTTTGAAGGTCACCAGCGTCGCCGCGATTGCCGCGGCCGCCGGTCCGACGATTCTTGGCGCCCAGGACAAACCGGGAAAAAAACTGCCAATTCTCGGCGAAGGTGAATTCAAGTACGAGGCGCATCATGGCTGGGGAGAAGTGCCGGCGCACATCAAGTGGGGGGAAACACACGGCGTGGCAGTAGACGAAGCCGGGCTCATCTACATCAAGCACCGATCGAACGCCCCGGAGCCGATGGACGCGATCGCCGTCTTCGACGCCGCGGGAAAATTCGTCCGTTCGTTTGGCAAGGAGTACCACGGCGGCGGCCACGGCATCGATATTCGCAAGGATGGAGGCGAAGAATTCCTGTACCTCTGCGACGTGAAGCACGGCATCGTTGCCAAGACGAACCTCAAGGGTGAGCAGGTGTGGGTGAAGGGGCGGCCCGAGGAGCCCGGCGTCTACAAGGACCCGGCGGTCAAGTACAGCCCGACCAACGTCGCCTTTTCGCCCGATGGCGGGTTTTACATCGGCGACGGGTATGGCTCGCACTACATCCACCAATACGACAAGGATGCCAAATGGGTGCGGACGTGGGGCGGCGAGGGAAGCGAGCCGGGAAAGATGAAAACGCCGCATGGCCTGTGGCTCGATAATCGTCCGGGGCGCGAACCGAGCCTTGTCGTCGCCGACCGAGCCAATGCGCGGCTCCAGTACTTTTCACTTGACGGCAAACACATCGGCTTTGTAACGGAGGTCAGCTTCCCGGCCCATTTCGATATTCGCGGTGACGTGCTCCTCGTCCCGGACTTGCACGCCCGAGTGTCGCTGTTTGGCAAGGATAATAAGGTTATCGCCCATCTGGGCTATGATCCCGAATGGACCAAGCAGGCGCTAGAGGGTTTCAAGATGCGCGGCCAGCCAGAAACCTGGCAGCCGGGGAGGTTCATCCATCCGCACGATGCGTGCTACGACCGAGAAGGTAATATTTTCGTCGTCGAGTGGGTGCCGACGGGAAGGGTGACGAAGCTGCGGCACGTCGCCTGACCAGGCGCGCTACTCTGGCCAGTACACAATGCCACGCGGCCCAAGCGCTGGTCACAAAGCAGCCGCCATTATGCAACATCCTGCGAGCGCTATTTGCGAATAGCCGAGTTGATGGTCTGCGGCGTAGTCGCCGCCGTCGGCGGAGAAGTCGTGCCGCGGCCATGGTGATGCTGGTAGAATTCTACCGCCACTCGGGCGACGAGTCCTAGGAAGAGACCCAACACTACGATGAGGATGCGCTGCTTCAAGCGGTTGGCTCCTCTCAGCTATGTGTTTTAGCGGCTGCGCGCTGCTGTCAGATTATTCGGGTTTCGCGTTTGTCAGGCCAGGCGAAATAGGTCCTGGATCGCACACTCTTACAAGCGTCCTCCGCACTCCAGCATTTCCACCGAAAACAACAGGCCCATAGCGCCGCCGCGGTCGTCCTGTCCCAAGATGACCGGCCGATCGTAATACTCCCGCAGCGACTTCATTTTCCCGGTACTGGTACACACATCGACCAGCTTTCCATCCGGACCGATGCGCAGCTTGACTGCTTCCCATGCCCGGCGGACCGGCTCGGCATATTCTTCGCGGGCGAGCCACCCGCGGTCAATGCCGCGGAGCATGGCAAAACCGATCATGCACGTCGCCGTGAATTCACGGTAAGCGGCCGGCTTGTCAATCACCTGCCGCCAGCAGCCGCTGGAATCCTGATGCTTCTTGAGCGCCGTCATGTGGGCGCAGAATTCCTTGAGCAGTTCTTCGCGGGCCGGAAGATCTTCCGGAAAATCGGAGAGGCACAGGGCCAGGCCGAGCGCCGGAAAACCGTTGCCGCGACCCCAGGCCGATTCATCGAGCGGCGAGTGGCGGTAGATCCCGTCCTCACGCAGACAGAGCTTACGCATGCCGGCCAGATGAGTTGCCGCCGCATCAAAATACTTCCGCTCGCCGGTCAGCTTGCCGGTGGCACAGAGGATCGGCCCCGCCATGAAGACGGCATCGCTCATCTCCAGGTGGAACGGCATCAGTGGCAGCGGCTTGCTGGATCCATCGAAGATTTGATCGGCAGCAACGCGGCACAGCTCGACATACCGCTGCTGCTTCTGACCGCTGGTCACCCTGGCCATCTCAGCAAAGATCAGGTGCCCCGACTGCTCGTTGCCGGCCTTTGGCGTCGTGTCCTTCTCGCCGCGGTAGTAGGGCGCCAGCAGCTCATCGATTTCGGGCCGCTGCGACCGATTGCCGGTGATTTCCATCTGCCGCAGCCGACCCATGACGGCGACGGCCGGAATGTATGCCACCTGGTCGAGCTTATGACCGTAGATACTCGATAACTCCTGGGCGACGGCGAGCGGCTCGCGCTGATGGCGGCGCAAAAGCTCCTCATGGCTGGGTGAACGGGAGAGTTTTGAATTGGGAAGTTCGGCTAATAGGGGCTTGAGCCAATTCTCCTTGTCGTCCGCCGATGCGCCGAGCGCCATTCCCGGCACGGTGCCGACGTCGCTCGCGGCATTGGTTTTTAGCGCGGCAATCAGTCCATTCTTTTCCGGGACCTCGCGTCTGCGATCGGACTTGTGAATCTCAAAGACAAAATCCGGCCCGTACATCCCGATCCATCGCCAGAGATAGGCCGCCTCGGGATCAGTCGGGCTGTCGTAGAAGCCCTTTTGAGGTGGATAGCCGGTGGAAGGATTCCCGCCGCTGCCGTTGGCGGGGCCGATCTTCGCGGCCAGTCCGTCGGGATTGCCGCAAGGTACGGCTGCGAGCGTGAACTGCTTCCGCAGCACCGCGGCGTCGTCAGCCGTGTAGAACCAGTGCGTCGCGGCCAGGACATTTACTTTCGACTCGGCCGAGCCGTCGAGCGAGCCAACGAGCAGGATCCGCAGCCGCGGGTCGTCGAGTCGATTCCCATCCGCCGGCAGCAGCGCCTCGATAGGGGTGTCTTTCCGGGTAATGCCGACGGTCGAGCGAACGGTGCCGGGGATTTCCACATCCGCGGCGGAGGCAACCGAGGGCAAATATAGTCCAGTCAGAAACGCGATTGCCAATGGGCCGATGTTTCTCAAGGCTTCCGCTCCTCCTCGGGGACATGCACGACAGTCAGGGCGCAGGCATTGAACGTAATCCGCCCGCGACGGTCGGCGCCGCCGATGTTGCCGTTCCAGGTGATATACACCTTGCTGCCATCGGGAGAGACCGCACTGCCATAGGTACCCATCGGAGTATAGCCGGTCGCTTCGTGCACTGCGGGGTGCAGGAAGCAGATCACTTTCCGCGTGCCCGTTTTCACATCGTATTGCACCAGCGGCGTGCCATCGTTCTGACTGCCGCCGTGTGCCCCGGCCACGTAGTACAGATAGCCGCCGCTCGGATCGGCATCGATCGAGGCGATGTATTTTTGATTGCCGACGGCGCCGCGCCCGAGACTCTTCGATTTTTCCGCTTTGACGTCGAAGGCATACAACTCCCCCTCATTGACCGTGTAAACGACTCCCTGCGGCGTCTCCTGTGTCGCGCTGCGGAGGCCGATGTCGGCATCGATCGGCTTGGGGGGGCCCGGTTTCTCGGGATCGAATTTGACAAGCTGTCCTTGATGTTTTTCGCCGTCGCCACTGGGGATGAAATAGACGCAGCCGGTCGTGGGCGAGAAGATCAAGTAGCGGGCCGGGCCGTGGTCATCGCTGTAGAGGACCTTGCCCGCCTTAATGTCATAAGCGAGGAACTGGATCACGCCGCTGCGGCTGCCGTCCGCCGTGCCGGCGTAGAAAATCAGCCGCTT
>DASRJP010000369.1:0-8385 GCA_035649415.1 Pirellulaceae bacterium
TCCGCCCGACGTGCGCGGCGTCAATCTCCGCTCGCCATCGGCCGATGCCCAGGGTGACGGCTCGAAAGGACGCAAGGCCAGCGGCCTGCTGATGGTCGATGGCGTGCTGTACCTGCTGGTCCGCAACGTCGGCAATTCTCAGCTTGGCTGGTCGGACGATCGGGGCCGCACCTGGACATGGGCTGACTGGAAATTCGACGTCAGCTTCGGCTGTCCGACGTTTCTGAATTACGGCCGCAACTACGCCGGCGCTGCCGACGACTTCGTCTACATCTATTCGCACGACAAGGACAGCGCCTACGAGCGGGCCGACCAGATGGTCCTGGCGCGCGTCCCCAAAGGCAAGCTGCGGGAGCGGAGCGCGTACGAATTTTTCGTTGGTCTGGACGGCGAAGACCAGCCGCAGTGGTCACGCGACATCGCCCAGCGCCGCGCCGTGTTTTCGCATCCGCAAAGCTGTTATCGCTCGAGCGTGAGCTACAGCGCCCCGCTGCGAAGGTACGTTTGGTGCCAGACCGGCCCCGGCGACGACCCGCGGTTCCGCGGCGGCCTGGCCGTGTACGACGCGCCTCAGCCGTGGGGACCGTGGACGACCGTGTATTACACCACGGAGTGGGACGTCGGCCCCGGCGAGAGCAGCAGCTTCCCCACAAAATGGATCAGCGACGACGGCCGGACGCTGCACCTGGTGTTTTCGGGCGACGACTGTTTCTCCGTGCGGCAGGCGCGGCTGACTATTGGCAAGTAGCTTTGATTTGCGGAATTCACAACTAATTAGCGCCCTTCCAAGAACCGCCCCTGGCCGGCGAATACCGACTGCCGAAGCCCGGCGCTGCGTCACCACTTGGGAACCCCACCATGTTTTCGTGGCTTAAGTCCCTGTTTGCCGGTTTTCAGCCTCCCAAGCCGGCCGGTCCGCCGCATCTGGTGCAGAGTCTGGGGCCGGGGACCAGTCCGATTGCCGAGGCGGCCCGCTGGGAAGGGACCGAGCTGTCCGTCCTGACGCCGGTGGCCGAGACCGTGCGGCTGTTCGAAGTGCCGCTTAAGGGGCACGAGCAGTGCATGCTCACCTATCGTTTCCGCATCAAGACCGAGGCGCTCAAATCGACGGTGTATCCCGAGCTGTGGTGCCGCGTCCCAGGCATCGGCGAGTCGTTTTCCAAGGGACTCCATCAAAAAGTCAGCGGCACCAACGACTGGATCTCGCTGGAAATTCCGTTCTATCTCAAGGCCGGCCAGATCCCGGACCTGCTCAAGCTGAACCTGGTGTTCGAAGGGGCCGGCGCCGTTCGTCTCAGAGAAATCGAAATCCTCGCCACGCCGCTGGAGCCGTGGTGAATTTGCGAGCGACGAATTGCAGGCAGTCACTTCTGCCGCAAATGCCGCACCAGGCCGTGCAGGTTCGTTCCCCCGCCCAGCGCGTAGAGTCGCTTGACCTCCGTGGCACTGTGCCTGCGGTAGCTGGCCAGCGAGCGGTCGATCTCGCTTTGAAACTGCGCCAGGAGCGGCTCGATCGCCCCGCGAAATTCGCGGTAGCTTTTTGCGCTGGCCGGCTGCCGCTTGATTTGCTCGGCGCCGTCGAACGTCAGCTTGAGCTGCTGCGTCAAGGCGAAAGTGAACGCGTCCCCACCCAGGCCAAAACTGCGGAACCAGACCGATTGCGGCCCGCTGACGACGACGTTCACGCCGTCCGACCCCACGTCGAGTGCCGCGATCGCTCCCTCCGCCGGCTTCTGCGGATCGAAAAGCTCTAACTCCAGCGCATTGTGCAGTGCCACGCAGTCGCTCTGCATTTCGTCTACCGCTACCCCTGCCGACTTGAACACGCTCAGCCGCTCCTCGACGTGCGATCGCCGTGCGGCCACAACCAGGATCGGCCGCGGCGTATGGTCCGCGTGCCGCTCGTCCCCCTGGCCCAGCGCTTTCCAGTCCCAGCACAGCTCGTCCAGGTCGATCGGCAGTTGATGGCGCGTTTCGTATTCGACCGCGCCAGTCACTTTTTTGGCCGGCAGCGGGGGCAAGTCGAAGAAACGTCCCAGCACGCGATGCCCCGGGAGTGCCGCCACTACGCGGCATCCCTTGAAATCGGTCCGCGACGCCAGGTCCGCAAGCGCCGCGGTCACGATGCCCAGCCGCTCCCCTTCGGCATCGGGATGGGCCAGCGGCTTTTTCAGCGGGATGTAGTGGCAATCTTCGACCTTGACTTTGCCCGCTGCGGTTTTGCCCAGCTTGATCGCCTTGATCGCAAAGCCTCCCGCGTCGATCCCCCAGGCGGCGGTCGCCGCGCGGGAAAGCAGCGGCATTGTCGCCAGTTTGACAAGCACGTTTCCCTTTTGACGCGGCATCAGGCTGATGTCGAGCCCGGCCTCGTCCACCCCTTGCAGGGCCAGGCCGAGCGCCACGAAGAATTCCCCTGGATGATTGCGGAGCGTCTGGGCGACTTTGCCGCCAGCCGTCTCGGCCCGCAGAATATGCCCCAGCCAATCGACAGGTATGGCAGCCGAGCGCTCGGGGGGCCGCGCCCAGGGGGGCATTGCTCCTCGCAGATCGACGGGGCGCGCGGCGCAGCGCTCCTGAAGCTGCTGGCATAGTTTTGCCGCTGGCTCATTATTCGGCGCTAGCTTGACCAACCGTTGGGCCAGGGCCAATGCAGCTCCCGTCGCGTAGGGAGATTGCCTGAGATCGCTCGCCAGGGCTGCCAGCTCGCAGGCTTCGTCCAAGAGTGACCGCGCTTCGACCTGGCGGAGCGAAAGGGGAATCTGGAGCAGCATTTGCCGAGCGTCGTCGTAGCGATGTTCGTCGAGCCGCTTGCATGCGCCGGCGACAAACTGGTCCCGCAGCTTGCCCGCCAGCACCAGGACTTGCGCGTGGTCCGGCTTGAGCGCCAACACGCGGTCAATTTTGGGAAACAAGTCCCAGGTGAGCTTTTGCTGGATCGCTGCCTTGATTTCGGCCACCAGGCGAGTCAGCTCGTCCCCTGCGAACCTGGCCTGCTCGAGCAAGGCGACCGCCCCCTCATCGCGCAGCGGCTGGGGAATGTTTTCGAGCACTTTCGCCGCCCACTCGTACGATTGCTGTTTGACCAGCTCGGCGGCCTTGGCTTTGGCGGCGTTGGCTTCCGCTTTCGCCTGCCGCTGAATCTCCTCGACCTGCTTGATTTCTGCCAGCGCCTGGGCGGCGAATTTTTCCAGCTTGGGGTCGTCTACGGCGGCCACACCCCGGAGCGCGGAGAGCGCGTCGTCGAACCGGTGACAGCGGGCCAGTTCGTGGGCCGCATCGAGCCGCTCTTGAACCTGGCGCGTCTGCTGGAGGGCGATGCCCTGCACGTCGGTTCCACAGCGGCCGCAGAACTGCTCGCTGACGGGAAGTTCCCCGCTGCACTGCGGACAGGTCTCCCACAATCCCTGCCCACAGCCGCCGCAGAACCGGCGGCTGGAGGGGTTCTCGCGCTGGCAGCCGGGGCACTGGATCTGCACGAGAGGGCCATGTTTCGCCGCCCCTTTGCCGTCGCCCGGCCGCTGCCGCTGCTGCGCCGCCGCCCCTTTGCGCTTGAGGGCCGCATCGACGACCGCCTTTTGCTCCGGATCGAGTAGCGCCGCCGCCGCCGCTTCCACCTCGTCGTGGATGGCCCGCCACAGCGCGCCATCAGTGCCGCCGCTGTGCTTGGCCAGGAGCAGCCGCTGGCGGTCGATTGCCAGGCGAATGCGGCTCGGATCGCCGTCGAGCGGAGCGAGCTTCAGAAGCTGATACGGATTGAGCGGGCGATCGGGGCTTTTGATCCCGAGCCAGGCTTCATAAGGATCGAAACCAAGGGGCGGCAGGCGCATCGCAGACAAATCGGAATCATGAGTTGACTCTGCGATGCCCGCTCGTGCCTCGTCCACGAAAGTGGCACCGCACATGTCACCAGACTCATTCCGGTGCGCTGTCTCAAGGTGCGACGGCAAAATGGACCTCCAGGGTCAAGTCGTCGATGCGGGGATGGTCAAAGTCGATCTTCAGCTCGCCGCTGGGAAGTCCCAGGTAGGTGCACGGCGGCACTTCGGCAGGCAGTTCCAGCGACAAGTCATACAGTCCGTGAGCACTTTCCTCGACGTGCGGCTTGACGCTCGCCTTGAGGAATTCCGGTTTGACGCGAACGTTCTCGACGTTCAGATCGGTTTGCGGATCGCGCACTTTCATGACCAGCGTGAGCTTTTTGCCCACGCCCCGCGGCACGGTTCCCAGGTCGATCGCGCCATCTCCGTCGATTCCCTGGCCGTAGATCGACAGCCGCCGCAGGACTTTGCCGTGGAGAGCCAGAGAGATGTCGTGCGGCTTTCCCTCGGGGTCGAGAGGCCGGACGGTAAAGCGGAGCGTGTCGTGGAAATCCCCCTGCCGCAGCGTCCCGGGGATCGTGATCTTGATGCGCTGGACGCTGAGCGGCTGGAAGTCGCCCCCATCTTTGGCATCCAGCGCTTCGGCAGCGAACGTGACCCCGGGGAGCGAGCAACGGAACTGCGACACTTCGAACTTGCTCCACACTTGCGAGTACAGCAGCACTTCCTTGACGAGCGGCTTGTCGGGTTCGACGCGCTCGGCAATCACCTCCTGGCGATCGAAGCCGATGAGCATCTTGACCTTGCCGGTGACGCCCAGGCCGATGGCCCGTTGCGTCGGGTCGTTGGTGTAAATGACCGCCGTCTGCTGAAAGCGCGTGACCTTGCTCCCGGTGAACCATTCCAGCCGCACTTTGCCCGTCTGTCCGGGGAGCAGCTTGTCCGCCGACAGGCCGCTAAGCGTGCATTTGCAGCTCGTGGGGCCTTGCTTGAGCGTCAGCGGTGCGTCGCCGACGTTTTCAATCGCGAAGTCGTACACACCGGTGGTCATCGGGTCCATCGTGCCGAAATCGTAATCGGTCACGGGCACGGCGGCGCGAGGCAGTCCATGCACGCCGGTTTCTGCTGCGACCTTCGCTTTGACCGCATCCAGGTCGATGCGCGCCCCTTTCTCATCCACGATGATCCGCGCGCCGGCCGCGCGATGATTTTTGTAGAGAAACGTCGCATTGGAAGCGGCATAGATGGTCAAACCGCCAACGATGAACAAGCCGCCCGCCAGGAACAGGAGTGTGCGACCTAGCATGGATCAACCTTCAATGGCGTTGCATGAACATTCTTCGGCGCAAACAGGCAGGCGAGGTGCGAGACCTCGCCTGCCAAACGAACGTCTTTCACACTAAAGCGACCGCATTACTCCAGTCGGAACTTGGTCATGTCCTGGAGGAACACGCCGCTATAGATGTCGGTCGGTTGAAGTTCGATCGTCCCGTCGGTGTAGCCGATCTTGGCGTACTCGGCCTGGGTCAGACCGGTTGGCACCGTGAATCCGGGATTGAAGAACTTGTCCCCGTTGGTGTCGTCGAACTGGCGGACCGAGCCGTCAGCCATCAGCACATTGCAGCTTCCGGCGTGGACGGCAAACCAGTCACGATAGTCCTGCAGGTACGTCCGCTGGCCGGGGCTGGCATTGGGGCCCAGCGGCGCGGCGCAGTTTCCGCCAGTTTTCGGCTTTTCGCAGGCGATCTGGTCGTTGAGGATCGCCCCCTGTGACGCAATCAGCGTCAGCGTGTTGGTCGTCGAGTCCCAGTACGCCGGGCCGTCGCTGAACGCTTCCGTCAGCAGCGAACCCTGCACGGCAAACACCTTGGACTGCGAGGCCTGCGTGTTGCCGGCCACCATCGCCCAGGGATCAGTCGGGTTGTATTCCACCGTGTCGATCAGCGAAGCCTCGTTGATGTCGCCCGGCGCTCCGTCCCCTAGCAGCGGAACGATCGACGTCGGACGCGAGCCACCTTCCAGCAATCGCCGCGTCAGCGGTCCTGCCGAGCTCCCCAGCCCCTTGAGGCCTTCTCCAGCCGCAACCGCCGGGTCCTTTTCGGTGAGGATGTCGGTGTTGCCGCCGCTGGTGGCAAACGCGTACCGCGGCGCGCTGCGGACAAAGAACCACGAAGCGGCGTAGTTGGTGGGGCCGATGCCGCGATCCAAAAAGGCGCGGGCCACGAGCTGCGCCCGCTGGTGGTCGGCCGGCGCGATGGCAGTGCCGCCGAAGAATGCCGTGCCGCCAGAGCCGCTGGCGCCCCCCCAGCTACCCTGACCGCAGATGCCCTGCGACAGGCGTTGAGACAATGAGGGAGGCAGGTCGGAGCTGGGCTGGTTGGTGTTCTTGCCCAACATGTCGTTGACTTTTTCGCTCAGAATCAGCGGGTTGCTCGGGCACACCATGTCCTGCGGCTTGGCCGCGTTGATGTTCACCAGGTCCGCCACCCAGCCCCACGTGTCCGGGCAGCCGTCCCGGCGAAAGTCGTAGGCGCCGGTGCAGTACCGCCCCTGCGGATCCTTGTCGGCAAACAGGTGAATGCCGACGCCGAATTGGCGGAGGTTGTTCTTGCAGGAGGCGTTGCGGGCGGCTTCACGGGCGCGCGTGATGGCCGGCAGCAGCAATGCCACCAGGATCCCGATGATCGCAATGACCACCAGGAGCTCGATCAGGGTAAACGCACGACGCTTCATGGAATCAGGTCTCCGAGAGGGAATGGGAAGAGGGAACGCGAAGGTAAACGGTGAATTGCCGGCGGCCGGTCAAAACTTGTTGGCGGTGATCGAATACAGGCTGAACACGTCCTTTTCGGGAACTTCGTTGACGTTGTCGGCAAAGCCCCCCAGCGCCGGGAAGCCGTTGTTCAGCTTGCCGTCGTAATTGGGGTCGCCGACTCCACGCACGCTGCCGTCGGCAAACAGGATGTTGCACATGTGGCGGTGGATCATGCCGTAGTTGCGGTAATCCTGGAGCACCAGGTTGTGCCACACGGTCCACCAGCCTGCCGGTCCGTCGCGCGGCGTCCCCGGTGCGAACACTGGCGGGTTCAGCGGCTGAATGCCATTGAAGTTGAGAAACAGCACCGGCCCTGTGGTGTACGCGGGGACGAGCGCCTCGCCCCCGGGGAGATTTCCCAGCGGCGACGGCAGCGTGTCGGTGGTCGGCGCGCCGTCCCCCAGCAGCGGGACAAAGCTGCCCGACACCGCCGACGCATCGACTGTGTTCAGCCGCAGCGGCCCCGTGCAGCTATTGGGATTCCACAGTCCCACGCCGCAGCCAATCTTGTTCTCTTTGAGATTGCCAGAGCTATCCAGCGACACGCCGCCGCGGACCAGGAACCAACTGGCCGTGTAATTGGTGTTGAAGTGCCGCAGGAAAATGTCTTGTTCGACGAGCTGACGCCGCGGCTCGCTCGGCCCCGAGGCAATCCCCGTGGTGCAGATCGTCCGGCAAGGCGCCGGCAACAGCGCGCCGCTGGGGTCCACCTTCGGCGGACTGCCCAAAAGGGGCACGCACGGATTGGCGGCAAAGCTCGAGGCATCCACATTCAGCAGATCGGCCAGCGTCTGGCTCCCCCGCGCGTCGTTGGAGGGGCAGATCTGCTTCCCCACCGGGATCCCCGTGTTGACCAGGTCGGCGACCCAGCCCACGTCGGTTACCGCGCCGTCGCGCAGCCAGTCGAAGGCCCCGCTGCATAACTGCCCCTGGTGGCGCTCTGCCCGCCCTAAAAATCCGACGCCAATTTGTCGCAGGTTGTTTTGGCACTGGATGCTGCGGGACGTCTCACGGGCGATTTGCAGCGCCGGCAAGAGCAGCGCGATCAGTATGCCGATGACGGCGATCACCACCAGCATTTCCACGAGGGTAAATGCGCGGCGCGATCCGTTTCGCCGGCGCGGGGGGCGGTGACAGTCCGTAGTCATCGAGGTTTTTCCTGGGGGGCAGTGAACGCTGAGGCAGGCGTTTCACGTCCGATAAGTGTCCCCAGGAAAATGAAGCGGGCAGGAGCTAGCGGTGTTTTTTCCGTAAGGAATGCGCAAAGAAACGGCACAAACCGCGTGAAGAGGGCGTGAAGACGCGCTGCGTCATAACCGGCACGTTTGTTACCATGCGCCCGCGCTCCCCTGATCCGCACGAGCGACCTACGATATTCCATGCGGAGCGGGTGGTTTTTTGGGGGGAGCGAATCCGTCGATTGGGTCGCGTGATTGCGGAGCCTGTGAGCTTTCCCTCGCTGGCGCGCCGGGCTTGGCCCGGCAGCCTCAGGAGCACCAAGCGATGTGCGGCATTGTGGGTTACGTCGGTTATCGTCCGGCGGCAGAATACCTCGTCGAAGGGCTGCGGCGGCTGGAATACCGCGGCTACGACAGCTCCGGCGTGGCCACAGTCAATGGCCACGGGCAGTTTCATGTGGTCAAGGCGGTCGGCCGGATCGACGCCCTGGCGGAAAAAGTCGCCCGAGAGCCGCTGCCGGGGACCGTCGGCATTGGTCACACCCGCTGGGCGACGCACGGAGCGCCGAGCGAG
>DASRJP010000370.1:0-18693 GCA_035649415.1 Pirellulaceae bacterium
AGAAATCCAAGCACAAGGCGCGAGCACGTCGGTGACGTTCTATTCCTGGGCCGAGGCCGTCGCCTTGCAAGGGCGGAAGGCCGACAACGTAGTGATCCTCGACAACCCGCAGCTTACCGACGACGACCTGAAAGCCCTGGATTACGCCCCGCTGACACGCAGCCTGTACCTTGTCGGCAGTCAGATCACGGACGACGGTCTCGTGCACCTAAAGAACCTTAAGCAATTGGAACAATTGGACCTTAAGAAGAACAAGCGGCTCACCGATGCCGGGCTGGTGCACCTGGAGGGGCTGAAGAACCTGAAGATGCTGATCCTCATCGGCACGCAGGTCACGCCGGCGGGAGTGAAGAAGCTTCAACAGAAGTTGCCCAATACCAAGATTGCTCTTTGACCAATTCGCATTCATGTCTCTACAACTCGCCATTCGCCAGATCCAATTCGCCCGCCAATACACCCTCTCGCTCTTGGCCGACGTCGAGCCCGGCGACTGGTTCGCCATGCCGGCGGGCACACCGACGCACCTGGCATGGCAGGTGGGGCACCTGGCCATGGCGCAGTACGGGCTGTGCCTGTTTCGCATTCGCGGGCGGCAGGAGATCGATTCGGAGCTGATGACGAGCTCGTTCCGCAAGCAGTTCAGCAAGGGTTCGACGCCGGAGCCGGACGCCACCAAGAATCCGCCGCCGGAGGAGATTCGTGCGACGTTCGACCGGGTGTACCAGCAGGTGATGAAGGAACTGCCGGCAGTGAGCGAGGCGTCGCTGAGCGAGCCGGTCGATATGCCGTACGTCGAGGGTTATCCGAACAAGCTCGGGGCGCTCTTGATGAGCTCGCATCACGAGTTTTTGCACGCGGGGCAGATCGGGCTCTTGCGGCGGCTGCTGGGGAAGGTGCCAGTAAGGTAAGCGGTCGTATTACCCATCAATGCCATGACCATCGCCGCAAATCCGCACGAGCCCACCGCCGTCAAATCGGTAGCGAAGTTTCATTTTCGCATTCGAGACTTGCTGATCGTCACGCTGCTAGTGGCGCTCTTCTTCGGCGGGATTTTTGAACAGAATTTGTGGCTGCTGGGGGCGTCGCTTATCGGCGCGTTCGGCTGCGCAATTCTGGTGTGGCGGGTAACGCTGGTGAAAATGCTCGTCGCAATCGCATTTACTGCGATCTTGATTCCCTGTCTTTTGCCGCCAAGTTGTTCGATCCCGAATTGGGTTGCCCGCAAAATGTATTGTGGAAACAACTTGAAAATAATTGGCGTTGCTTTGCACACCTACCACGATGTCTACCACACTCTCCCGCCCGCCTATGTGGCGGATGAGACCGGCAAACCGATGCACAGTTGGCGCGTGCTCCTGTTGCCGTACATGGAGCAGGATGCTTTGTACAGACGGTATCGATTCGACGAGCCGTGGGACGGCCCGAATAATCGGCTGCTGGCCGACGAGATTGCCGCGGTCTATCAATGTCCCAATGAACGGAACTCGACAAAACATGAAACCAACTACGTGGCCGTTGTTGGCCCCAACACGCCGTGGCCGGGAGAGAAGCCGGCGACGCTCAAGGACTTCAAGGACGGCATGATAAACGTGATCCTAATCGTTGAAGTTCACCAGTCTGGAATCGACTGCATGGAGCCGCGCGACCTTGATTTGTTTAGCTTGGTGCCGCGGGTGAATCCGGCCAAGGGCGTCGGCATTTCGAGCCGGCATCCCTGGAAGAAGGACATGCGGCGGACAAGCTACGGCGCGCATGTGCTCATGGCCGACGGGAGCGTGATCTTTCTGGGCCCAGAGGCTCATGTCAAAACCATCGAGAGCCGCCTGCGGATCAACGACGGGACGATCATCGATTACACTTTCGATTGACCATGGCCGCCAGACCCTACGAACTCATCGACTTCGCCACCCTCCCCGGCGTCGAGTGCCCCTGCGGCACTGCCCGACGGGGACTGGCGGAAGTGGAGGATTTTCCCGGGACAATTCACGTCACCCAGATCGAGTTGGATGCCAAGGTCCATTACCACAAGCGGCTCACGGAGACGTATTACTTCCTGGAGTGCGAGCCGGGGGCCCAGATGCAACTCGATGGAGAGACCCTCGACGTCCGGCCCGGAACGTGCATCATGATCCGCCCCGGGACGCGCCATCGGGCCATCGGCCGGATGAAGGTGCTAATCGTTGTCTACCCCAAGTTCGACCCAGAGGATGAGTGGTTCGACTAGCACTGCAAATGACCAATGGCGAGCGTCCGTTGGTCATGGGGGCGGGTTTGGTGTTTGGGACTTTACGACCGTAACGCCTTAACCCCAATCCTCTTGCGTCTTTGTAATTAATTGTTTGAACAAGTGTCGCCTTGAAGCGACTTACGTGAGGCCCTATCCTGAACGGTCTTGCCTGAGAATGTGACCCACCTACTGTCCGTGCGAGCTCCTACCATGAAGCGCTCCTGGCTGACTCTCCCGGTGGTGTTGGTTTTGACGGTTGGCGGCGTGTTTGCCGTCGGTCTTATGGTGCTGCCCAGCGGCGCCTCGGCCCAAGATAAGTCCCCCCTCGATCCGCTCGATTGGCCCTATTGGCGCGGTCCCGAATACAACAGCATCTCCCGCGAGACGGGCCTTCCCGACACGATCAGCCTGGACCCCAAGGCCAAAGACGGCCCAATTTGGGTTAAGCCCGAGGCTGCCGGCCGCGGCACTCCGATCGTGATGCGCGGCAAGCTGTATACGCTTTGCCGCCATAATCCCAGCACGCCGACCGAGCAGGAAAAGGTGCTCTGCCTCGACGCGGCGACGGGGAAGACGATTTGGGAGAACAAATTCAACGTCTGGTCGAGCGACGTGCCTAACACGCGCGTCGGCTGGTCGAGCGTGTGCGGCGATCCGGAAACCGGTTACGTCTATGCTTTGGGCGTCTGCGGTTATTTTCAGTGCATCGATGGCGAGACGGGCAAGACGATCTGGTCACTGCCCCTGCACGAGCGGCTGGGAGTGCTTTCGACGTACGGCGGACGCACGAATTATCCGATCGTCGTCGATGATCTGGTAATCCTTGGCTCGGTCGTCATCGGCTGGGGGGACATGGCGATCCCGGCCCAGCGGTATATGGGCTTTGACAAGCTGACCGGCGAAGTCCGCTGGTTCGTCAGCACGCGATTGCGGCCGGAAGACACGATTTACAGCGCCCCGGTGTTGGCGGTTCTGAATGGCCAGAAAGTGCTGGTCGTTGGCTCGGGAGACGGTTACGTCTACGGTTTCCAGCCGCAGACCGGAAAGGTTGTCTTCGATTACCTCCTTTCGCGGCGCGGCCTGAACAACTCGCCCACCGTCATCGGCGACAAAATCTACGTCGGACATAGCGAGGAGAATCCCACCGGCACGCAGATGGGAGCCATGGTCTGCCTCGACGGAACGCAAACGGGGACTCTTGGCGAAAAGGCCGAAATCTGGAAGGAGTTGGAATTGGGGGTTGGTCGTAGCGCACCACTGGTGGTCGAAGACCGCGTCTACTGCTTCGACGATACGGGGAAGCTGGTCGTCGTGAATGCCAAGACCGGAGAGCCGATCGGGCGGAAAGTGGACGTGGGGACGACAAACTTCGCCAGCCCGCTGTTTGCGGACGGAAAGATATACCACTTGGAAAAGGCCCGCTGGTTTATCCTCACGCCGGACGAGCGGCGCGGGGCCAAGGGGGCTGAGACGCGGAGTAAGGGGACCAACGGCATGTTCCCGGCGGGGGACGAAGCCTGGTCGAGCCCGGTCGTATCGCACGGGCGGCTGTATTTCCAGACGACCGGCGCGGTGTACTGCTTTGAGGACAAGGCCAAGGAAAAAGGAGCGACGGAGCGGCCGCCGCTGCCGGAGATCATGCCGGTGGACGACGATCCCAAGCCGGCGCAGCTCCAGGTCGTGCCGTGCGAGATTCTCATGAAGCCTGGCGAGAAGCAGCAACTCAAGGTGCGGCTGTTCAACAGCCGCGGCCAATTCCTCAAAGAGGAGAAGGCGGAGTTCGAGTTGACGGGCAAAGGCGCAATCGATGACGGCGGTGTGTTCACTGCGCCGGACGAGGGGCATGTGGCCACGATCGTCAAGGCCAAGATCGGCGACTTGACCGGGCGGGCGCGGATCCGCATCGTGCCGGAGCTGCCATGGCAATTCGATTTTGAAGGGCTCAAGGACGCCCCGATCACCTGGGTCGGCGCCCGCTACCGCCACGTGATGCGGCAGGTGGACGGCAGCAACGTGATGGTCAAGATCACCACGATTCCCAAGGGGACCCGCAGTCGCCTGTCGATGGGGCATAGCGACGAGCACGACTACACGATCCAGTGCGATTTCAAAGCCGCCATTGCGGATAACAAGCTCCCGGACGTCGGTTTGATCGCCCAGGGCTATACGATGGCCATCGAATCGCTCAACCAGCGGATCCTACTCAATAGCTGGGGCTCGCACGAGCACCGCTACGCCAAGCAAATTCCGTTCACGCTCGAGCCGGATGTTTGGTACACGATCAAGCTGCGGGCGGAGAACTCCGCCGGCAAAGCGGTGCTCCGCGGCAAAGTGTGGAAGAAGGACCAGCAGGAGCCGGCCGAATGGACGATCGAACTGGTCGATCCGCTGCCCAACGAAAAGGGATCTCCCGGACTGTTTGGCAACGCGACCAACGCGGAACTTTACATCGACAACGTTACCGTCGTGCCCAATACCTAAGCAGGTCCCGCCCGGCAGGCGGGATTTACCGAGCGCGACTTAATTGACGGAGAGGAACGGCCATGCAAAAGGTCAAGGCCCTGATCGCGATTTTCATTTCGCTCACGCTCGGCGTGGCGATGTCCACGTTCATGCCCGGCTGCCAGCCCGAAGAAGGCAAGCCCTCGTCGCTGGTGACCGAAGGCAACAAGACCGACAAGCCGGCCGACAGCCCGAGCGCTGACAGCGACAAGCCAGCCGACGCTTCCACAGACAAACCGGCTGAGTCCAACGCTGAAAGACCGGCCGAGGACAAGCCGGCGGAAGGCAAAGCAGCGCCCTCTCCGGCGGCGGACAAGCCGACCGAAAAAACAAACGGCGACAAACCGGCCGAAAACCCAGTCTCCGTCAAGCCCAATGGCGGCCGCGCCGCGTCAAATGGCACTGGCGGGATCAAGGCGGGCGATTGGCCGCAGTGGGGGGGCAACGGCTACCGCAACAACGTGCCCGTCGCCGAAAACATCCCCATCGCCTGGAACCCAGGCAAGTTCGACCGCAAAACGGGCAAGTGGATCAACCAGACCCACGACAACAACAAGTGGGTCAGCCCGCAGGCCCAAAACATCAAATGGGTCGCCAACCTCGGCAGCCAGACCTACGGCAATCCCGTGGTGGGGGGCGGCAAGATCGTGGTCGGCACCAACAACAATTCCGGATACGTCAAGCGCTACCCGGCGTCGGTGGACCTCGGCTGCTTGCTCTGCTTCAACGAAGCCGATGGATCGTTCGTCTGGCAACATTCCAGCGAAAAACTTCCCACCGGCCGCGTCCACGATTGGCCGATGCTCGGCATCTGCTCGTCGGCGATGATCGAAGGGGACCGGGTGTGGTTCGTCACCAGCCGCGGCGAAGTCCGCTGCCTCGACCTGGACGGCTTTCGCGACGGCACCGACGACGGCCGCCCCGAGAAGGAAGAGCCGGCCCGGCTTTTCGAAATGGTCAGAGCCGAGGATCCGGCAGAAGACAAAGTCGCGCCGATTCTGGAGGCCCTCGACGCCGGCAAGCTGCCTGACGACCTGCGCGGCAAGTTTGCCGCCGTGGGATCCGAACTTCCAGCCGAGGTGACGGTCAAAGCCGATCCGTCCGCCAAGGGCCCAGTCAAGCGCTGGACGTTCCAGGCCCAGGTCGGCCCCTCCCAGCGCGACTTTATTATCACGCTGGCCGGCCCGCGCCTGTCAGCATTCAAGATTATCACGCCAGACGACAAAGAAGAGGCCGACGTCATCTGGGTCTTCAACATGATGACCAAGCTCGGCACATCGCAGCACAACATGTGCAGTTGCTCGGTGACGGCGCTCGGAGACATCCTGTTTGTGAACACTGGCAACGGTCTGGACGAACAGCACACCACGGCGCCCAACCCCGGTGCGCCGAGCTTTTTGGCCATGAACAAGAACACGGGCGAGGTTTACTGGACCGACAATTCCCCGGGAATCAACATCCTGCATGGACAGTGGTCGAGCCCCGCAGTCGCCGTCATAGGCGGAGTGCCGCAGGTGATCTTTGGCGGCGGCGACGGCTGGGTGCACAGCTTCAAGGCCGACCAGGGGAAGGACGGCAAGCCGGAGTTGCTGTGGGTGTTTGACGCCAATCCTAAAACCGCCGTGTTGGAGTTGGGAGGCCGCGGCACCAAGAACGACATCATCGGCACGCCGGTCGTCTATAAGGACCGCGTCTACTTCTGCACTGGACAAGACCCTGAACACGGTGAAGGCGTCGGCATTTTGTGGTGCATCGATGCGACGAAGCGCGGCGACATCAGCGAGTCGATCGTCGTGAACCGGGCCGATCCGGAGAAGCCGATCGCCCACAAGCGGATTCAGTCGTGCGTGCAGGCCGACGGCGACGTCGAAAAGCCCAATCCCAACTCCGGCGTCGTCTGGAAGTACTCCGAATACGACAACAACGGTGATGGCCAAATTGACGATTTCGCAGAGTCGTTCCATCGCAGCATTGCCAGCGTGGCGATCAAAAACGACCTGCTGTACTGCCCCGATTTCAGCGGCCTGGTGCACTGCGTGGACGCCAACACTGGCAAGGTCTTTTGGACCTACGACATGCTGGCTGCCTCGTGGGGCTCGCCGCTGATTGCCGGCGACTACATCTACATCGGCGACGAGGACGGCGATATCTCGGTTTTCAAGCTTTCCGCTGATCCCAAGGAGGCGATGAAGGAGGTGGACGGCGAGCTCAAGCCGCTCAATGCCGACGAGAAGTCGGGGGACGTCGTCAACATGCTCAACTCCGTTTACAGCACGCCGATCGTGGCCAACGGCGTTCTCTACATCGGCAACAAGGATCACCTGTTCGCGATTGCCGGCGGGACGGACGGAGAGAGGGCGGCATCGGGGGGCGGGAAGTAGGCGAGCGGGGAAGCGTAAGCTCCCGGTGAGCCGCGGTAAATGACCAATGACCAAATCCCAATGACCAATGAAGCCGTTTCATTGGGATTTCGGTAATTGGTTCTTGTTTGGTCATTGGTGCTTAGCCATTGGTCATTCGTTCTATGAAGCGCGTTTTGGACGTCGGCAATTGCTCGATGGACCACGGGGCGATCAGCGACCTGCTCGCAAGTCGCTTTAGTGCCGACGTCGTTCAGGCTCACGGGCCGGATGACGCGCTTTCCGAGTTGCGCTGCGGCAAATTCGACCTGGTCCTGGTCAATCGCAAGCTCGATCAGGACCAAAGCGACGGCCTGGAGATCATCAAGCAGATCAAGGCCGATCCGCAGCTTGCGCCGACACCGTGCATGTTGATCAGCAACTTCCCCGAGCACCAGGCGACTGCGGTCGCGGCAGGGGCAGAGCCGGGGTTCGGCAAATCGAGCCTCAGCGCGCCAGAAACGATCGAGCGGCTCGCGAAACATTTGGGATAGGTGATCCCCGCGTACCACAATGGCACCAAGGCACAAAGGCTTCACCAAATGAAAACTGGTGATTCGCCTTGGTGCAACTGCGTGCCTTCGAGTCTTCGTGGTATCCCCTGAGAAGCCTTCTACTTCTGCACCCCAAACTTGTGCACCGTCGTGGACTTGAACGTCTGCCCCGGCTTGAGCACGGTCGTGGGGAATTTCGGCTGGTTCGGCGAGTCGGGGAAGTGCTGCGTCTCCAGGCAGAAGGCGTCATGCTGCTGGTAGCCGCCACCTCCCTCGCTACCGTCGAGAAAATTGCCGCAGTAAAGCTGCACGCCTGGCTCCGTCGTCCAGATCTCCATCGTGCGGCCGCTGGCTGGATCGACCACCTTGGCGGCCAGCGCGAGTTTTCCATCCTGCCCGCGCAGCACGTAGCAGTGGTCGTACCCTTTCGTTTGATGCGGTGGCTTCTTCAGTTCCTCGATCCGCTCGCCGATCGTGTGCGGCGAGGTGAAATCCATCGCCGCCCCCTTCACATCCGCCAGTTCGCCGGTCGGAATGCTTGTCGACTCGATCGGCAAATACTTGTCAGCATGAATCGTGAGCTGGTGCTCAAGGATTTTTCCGCTGCCGGCGCCGCCGAGATTCCAGTAGCAGTGATTGGTCGGGTTCAGAACCGTCAGCTTGTCCGTCGTCGCCGTGTAGTCGATCCGCATTTCGTTGGCACTGGTCAGCGTGTACGTCGCCGTGACCTTCAGCGTCCCCGGATAACCCTCCTCGCCGTCCTTGCTCGTGTAGGTGAACTTCACGCCGACGGCGTCCGCCGTCTTTACCTCTTCCGCTTGCCATACGACGGCGTCAAAGCCCTTGATGCCGCCGTGCAAGTGGTTAGGGCCGTTGTTCGTTGCCAGCTCAAATTCTTTCCCGTCGAGCTTGAATTTCCCGCCGGCGATCCGATTGCCGTAGCGGCCGATTGTGGAGCCGAAATAAGGATGCCGCGCCAGGTATCCATCGAGCTTGGAGAAACTGAGTTGGATGTTTCTGACGTTGCCCAGCTTGTCCGGCGTCTCCATCGATACGACCGTCGCCCCGTAGGTCATCACCTTGAGCACCAGTCCGCCGGCATTTTTGCACGTGTATAGCTCGACCTGCTGGCCGTCTTTCGTCTTACCAAAGCTCGTTTTCTCGATCGTCATGGCAGATTTGCTTTTCGGGTTCTGAAGCGGGCGCGGTTTCTTAGGCTGATCTTCCTGGCCGTTGGCAGCCAAGACCACCAGCCAACTGGAGAACAGCGATAGTACAAAGATCAGCCGTCGCATGTCGGCCTCCGTGGAACGAGACTGTTTAATAACGGCGTATTATGAAACGCTCCGCCCCGGGGGGCGAGTACCCAAACTGCCTGGCGTAGACCTAAGAGAACCAGGAAATACACGAACTACACGACAATGGGGAAATGGCTGTATGTTTCGCGGTTCTTCGCTGCTGCCAGCAAGACGGCCCAGGCAGCGGCAACTAACAAGGCGGCCTTCGCGACAGAAAGCGAAGGCCCCGGGGACGCAGTGAGCGCCGCATGATTTCGCCCCCGCCCGACTGGAATGTCGCCCTCGCCCAGCACGACCGCTGGCTGCGAACCATCGTGCTTGCGCGGGTTCGGGAGCGGCAGGCGGTGGACGAAGTGATGCAGGAGGTGGCCCTAGCTGCGGTCCGCCAAGCCGCGCCGCTGCTCGACGTCGCCAAGGTCGCCCCCTGGCTGTATCGCCTGGCGGTCCGACAGTCGCTTTTGTATCGCCGGAAGTGCGGCCGCAAGCGGCGGCTGGAAGCCAACTATGCCCAGTTCGGCCCGCCGGCGCTGGGTGCTGCCCTCGCCGACCCGCTTTCGTGGTTGATTGCTGACGAACGGAGGTCACTCATCCGGCAGGCGCTTGGTCGTCTGGCGGCCCGCGATCGGGAGATCCTGCTGCTGAAATACACGGAAAACTGGAACTATCACCAGATTGCGGAGCACGTTGGGGTCAGTCACAGCGCGATCGAGGCGCGGCTGCACCGTGCGCGGCGGCGGCTGCGAGAGGAACTGGCGCTGCTCGAAGTGATCGATGTTCGCTAAACGTATTGAGAATTGGATTCGCATTTCCAATTTTGAAGCTGCCTATGCAGGTGATGCCATGAATGGCCGAATCCCATCAAAAATCCTCAGCGACGACAGCCTGGATCGACTCGTCGATGGCGAGCTCGCGCCGGTCGAATACAATTCGCTGCTGGCGGCACTGGACGACGATCCCACGCACTGGCGGCGCTGCGCCATGGCGTTTCTCGAGGCGCAGGCATGGCGCCGCGAAATGTCCGCCATCCGTCGCGGACAGGAGATGACGTCGGCCTCGGCGCCTGCGGTCACGTCCGCGACGCGTTCCTGGCGCCGCTGGCTCCCCTTGCTGGCCATCGCGGCCAGCTTCGTGGCCGCCTTCCTCTTCGGCCTGGCTGTGCAGCGGCAGCTCGATCGCCGCCAGCGCGACGGAGATGCGATCGTTCAAACCGTCGACCCGCGCCGTAGCGAGGTCGACCGAGATGTCCCTCCCGGCGAGGAAGGTTTTGTTGCTAGCGGACAAGAACCGCGCTCGCTCGGCAACATTCGTCTGGTGGTTGACAGCCAGCAGGGAACTCAGCCACAGCAGATCGACCTGCCGGTTTACGACCTGAACGAGGTCGGCGCGCAGTGGCTGACGCAGGACCGGCCGGCATTGTCCGCAGAGGTAATTGAATCGCTAAAGCGCCGCGGCCGCAGGGTCGAGCGTCACATCGAGTTCCTGCCGCTGCCACTGGACGACGAGCACCAGGTCGTCGTGCCCGTCGAGCAGATTCAGATCACCCCTGTCAGTCGTCGATCGTACTAGTCGTTCTTTAAGCTGCAATCGAGCAAAGGAGAAACCATGAAAAGTCACTGGATTCGAACGCTGCTGGCTATTGCCGGCCTGCTCCCTTTGTCTTCCGCCGCGTGGTCGCAGGTTTCCCCGTCCGTTCCTGTGCCGCCGGTTGCGCTGCCGGCTCCTGCGCCCGCGCAGGTCGCCGTCCCTGCGCGAAATGGCGCCGCCAGCGACGCTCCATTCTTGATCCTTCAGGCACCGGCTCCCCGGATCGTCGAAGTCCAGGCCGCCGCGCCAGGTGCCGTGCCGCTCGCGATTCCGGCGCAGGTTGATCCCGAGGCCGTGGCCGGCGAGTACTGGATCGGCGTGCAGCTCGAGCCTTTGCCGGAACTAGTCCGGACGCAGCTTAGGCTGGAACGCGGCATGGTCGTGGTTCACGTGTTTGATGACAGCCCGGCCGCCAAGGCCGAAGTCAAGATCAACGACATCATCCTCCGCGCCGACGACAAGGACATCAAGGAGCCGCAGGATTTGATCCATGCCGTCAACGAAGCCAAGGACAAGGAATTGGTCATCCGGGCGCTGCGCGGCGGCAGCGAAGCCACGCTCAAAGTCTTCCCCGCCAAGCGCCAAGGGGATCGCGTTGAACTGAGTGTCTCGCCCGAAACGCCGCACGCGGAAGTGGTCCAGAAGCTGGAAGAGCTCTACAAGAGAACGCCCGATGGCGACGTGCGGCTGTTTGCCGTTCGTCCCGGCGGCGTCTACGCCTACGCCCAAGCTGCAAGATTCCCCAACAATCTTGAAGTCACGATCGAGAAACGCGGCGACAAGCCCGCCACCATCCGCGTCAAGCGCATCCAGGAAGGCGAAGACAAGAACTGGGAAGTCACCGAGGACAAGATCAACGAATTGCCTGAGGACATTCGCGCTCACGTGCAGCATATGCTCGGCGGGCAGATTTTCGCAGCACCCCAGCAGCTACAGCTTCGCATCGAAGAAGCCAGGAAACGCGCTCGGGATCAGGGGGCCCAGGCGCAGGCCAAGGTACGCGAGGCGCAGCAGCAACTCGATCGCACGCTGCGGGAGTACCGAGTTCGCGTGCAGCCGATGGTTCCTGGAACGGGTGCCGGGCAGGCGCTGGCGCCCACGCCTGTGCCACCTGTCGCGTTGCGGCTGCCCCAGGTCGCGAGTCCCCCAGGAGCTGGTGACAGCATTCAAGCCAAGTTGGACGAAATTCTGAAACGACTCGAACAGCCGCAAAGCGATGCAGTGCAACGACTTCAGCACGAAGTCGAACGGCTGCGCCAAGATCTGGAGAAGCTGCGCCAAGAGAAAAAATAATTTTATTGCTTGGCCAAGCGAGGGTACTTTTTGAAATTCCCTACGCTTTGACTAATGCCGCGGCACTCCGGTGCCGTAATCGGGCAAGGTAAGCAGATGCTGTCGCAAGATGGCGTTTGCGAACCGGTAGCGCATTACCGGTTACCACCGATGGGGCCGGGTCTCGCACTCTTCCCACCTCCCCCCAACGCGCGAGACTCGGCCCTTTTTTATTTCTTGTGTAGATCGTCCTACGAGCGGCTAGTGCCCGCCGCGCTCCAGGCGACTACTGATCGACTCAACCCGATCGGAGGGCCCGATTAACGGCTGCGGGCCGCGCTCCAGGGACACAGGAACGAACAGCCCGTCCTCGGATTCGATGACCTCGGCCATGGGAAGCGGCAATTCATCCACGTACGGTTTCAGTGGAGGGAAGCGCCACGGGCTGCGGTAGTCGGTCATGAGTTGCTGCTTGTACATGCCCGGCCAGTGGTAGGTGTACAGCGGCGGCACGGGATAGTTGTAGCTTCCGCCGCAGCCGCAGTTGAAATGCGGGTCGAGTCCGTCGATGCGCTGTCCGTGCCCGCAGTGATGGCCAAACAGACGGCAGTGTTGGCCCAGCAGGCGGCAGCCGCAGGAAGCGCCGCGGCAGTCGCTCCAGTCGACGCCGCAGTCCGGCGTCGCGTCAGCACATCCACCGCCTGCCACCGCAGGGGCGCCCCACAACGCGAGGGACCACGTGGCAGCAACGAGCAGCAGCTTCCGCATGAGGAACTCCTCTTCCAAAGGCCGTTGCGCGCGGCAGCGGAAGTGCGCTACAGCGCCTGTTGGCAACATCGACACAATCCGTATTTTGATTCCACGCCGCGCAGTCCCCTCCGCCGCGGTTTCCCAGCCGGCAAAGTCCGACACCGTATTGCTGCTAGCGGCGGGTGGGAAGCCAATTCGCCGCCGCTGGTTCTTGCACCCTGTCCGGCCGCTTTCAACAATGGTCTGGGCTCACGCTTCCGCGCCAACCCCCGTCCTTTGCCCACGAGTGTCGCACCATGGAATCTCCTCTCAGCCGCCGTCAACTCTTCGCCGCTGCGGGTGCAGCTGCCCTCGCGCACGCTTCAACGGCATCGGCGGGTGAGCCGAAGCAGACGGATCTGGCCTCGGCGGCGGCCACCAAGGAACTCCGCTACTGCCTGAACATGAGCACGATCCGCGGGCAAAAGCTGCCGGTCCCCGAGCAAGTCGAGATCGCGGCCAAAGCGGGGTACGACGCCATCGAGCCGTGGATGGGAGAGTTGCACCAGTACGTCGCGGGCGGCGGGAGCGCGGCGGATCTCAAAAAACGAATCGCCGATGCGGGACTCACCGTGGAAAGCGCGATCGGCTTTGCCGAGTGGATCGTGGACGATGAAACCCGCCGCGCCGCCGGCCTCGAGCAAGCCAAGAAAGACATGGAACTGCTCCGTAGCATCGGCGGCACTCGAATTGCCGCCCCGCCCAGCGGCGCGACCAATCAGGCCGATCTCAACCTGCTCAAGGCGGCGGAGCGCTACCGGTCGCTGCTGGAACTGGGCGATCGACTCGGAATCACGCCGCAGGTCGAAGTGTGGGGGTTTTCCAAGTGCCTCAGCCGGCTCGGCGAGACCGCACTCGTCGCCATCGAGGCTCGGCACCCACGGGCCTGCATCCTGCCGGATGTCTATCACCTTTACAAAGGGGGCAGCGAATTTGCCGCGCTGCGGATGCTATCCGGCCAGGCGGTGCACGTCTTTCACATGAACGATTACCCGGCTGATCCGCCGCGCGACAAGATTGCCGACAAGGACCGCGTCTACCCTGGCGAGGGCATAGCACCTCTAGCTCAGATTCTCCGCGACCTGATTGCCGCCGGCTTCCGCGGCGTTCTCTCGCTCGAACTTTTCAATCCGGAGTACTGGAAGCAGGACCCGCTGACCGTCGCGACAACGGGTCTGGCCAAAATGAAAGCCATGGTGGCCAAGGCAGCCGAGGGGTGACGCGACAATAGGCGATTGGCCCGCGCGATTGCCGCCGCCCTGGCTCACGACTGTTTCCACTGCTGGATTGCCGCGACCTTTCGTCGTTAGACTGGGATTCGCGCCCTGCTTGCATTGTTCGATTCGAGGACTCCCTTGTGCTGCCACCATGGCTCGCGCGGACGAATTCGAGGACCTGGAGTGCATTGGCCGGGGCGGTTTCGGCGAGGTGGTCCGCTGCCAGCGGAGATCGGACGGCAAGGTCTTCGCCCGCAAACGGATTCTTTCGTTTCCGTCACAGTCCGGCGGCGACGAGGTGCGCCGCTTCGTCCGCGAAGTGCGCCTGCTGACCCGCCTCAAGCACCCGAATATCCTGCCGATCATTGCGGCCAATACGTCGAGCGAGCCCTTCTGGTACGTCACGCCGCTGTATGAGCACTCGCTGCTGTCGCATCTCCCGGAAATCGTTTGTCGTCACGAGCAGATTCATGCCGTGGTCGGCAAGGTGATCGCGGCGGTCAATTTCGCCCACAAAAACGGGATCCTGCACCGCGATATTTCGCTGGGCAACGTCCTCCTCAACTCGCTCGACGACGTGGTGGTCGGCGATTTCGGTCTGGCGCGGTCGCTCGCGGACGTCGATTCGACGCGCACCGTGTCACTGCAGTTCTTCGGCACCCGGTACTTCATGCCGCCGGAAGCACTCGAGCTAGGCAGCAAGTACGTCGACGAGCGGGGAGATATCTATTCGATCGGGCGGCTGATCGTGGCCCTGTACCTGGGCGTCCTCAAGTACGGCTTCCAGGGAGTGATCGGGCTGCCCGATGCGGTCCGCCAGTGCGTGAACTCGCTGGCCACCGATTACGACCAGCGCTTGGAGAGCATGCAGGAGGTCGAAGAGAGCTGGCAGCGCGTGCCCGTGACGCTGGACGTTTGGGAATCGTTTTCACTCGACCTGTTGCGCACGGCCGTCTCGTACGCCGACGGCGGGTACCGCGAAGCGGCAATTCGCGACGCCATTCGGCATTTCGAGTCGCAGCGGCTGTTTCAGATGACGATGTCGGAGCCGCGTGCCGCGATTCCGCAGGCGCTGGCCGCGCATTATGCGTCCTTCGCGCGGGCCATTTTCGGTTTTGTGGGCGTGGCGCCGCTGGACATGCTGCTCTATTTCGAGCGCGCCCGCCCGAAGCTGTTCGTACAACTGGTGACCCACGCCGCCAGGTTTCTGGAGCGCGCGATCGACGATCTGCCCGGTCTCTTTCGCCGCGACATGATCGCCCGCGCCCACGAGCTTTTTGCGCAGATTCCCAAACTCGAAGTGCGGCTGGAGCTGATGATCATCGCGCTTACCATACTCGTCGCGCAGCAAGGCAAACGGGCTACGGCGGAAAACGTCGTGAACTCGATGTTTTGCCAGCCGTTTGATTCCAGCGAGATCAGCTTGCTATGCAAAGGCCTTCGCACTTGGTGGAAAAAGCGGGGGAGTGGAAAAGCGGAACTACCTCCCATTCGCACCGAAGAATTTGCCGAGCCTTTTCAGCGGTTTTTCGCAAGCTGCCAGTGAGGGGCTGCATCTACAAACTGGCTGGCCGCATCACGCATCGACGACGGCCGTCACCTCAATTTCGATCAGCCAATCGGCGCCCGCCAGGGCTGTCACACCCACCAGCGTGCTGGCAGGCGGTTGATCGGCGGCAAAATACCGGCCGCGAACTTCGCGGATGATCGGCAAGTATTCGGGTTTGAATCCGACGACGTAAATCCGCGAATTTACGACGTTGCGAAACGTCGCGCCAGCGGCGGCGAGCGCGACCTTCAGGTTCTCGAACGTCTGCTCGGTCTGCTGCTTGAGGTTGCCCTTGCCGACGATCTGGCCTCGACTATCGATACCGGCCTGGCCGGAAATGTGGATCACTTTGCCGCCGGTGGACGCCACAACGTGGGTCCAGCCGAACGTGGGATTGAGGCCGGTCGGGTTGAGGAATTGTGTGGGCATGGAAGACAGCGATCGGAGGTCAGACGTCAGAGGATTTGAGCCAGGGATTATCCCCGTGCCAATTTTCACGGATTCGGCCGTTCACAGCTGGAGCCGCGAAGCGACGAATTCATTGCCCGTCATCATAACGAGGCTTGAGGCCGAATTGGGCGAGATAAGCGCGCTCCTGCTGTCGCATGGCGAGCTTGGCGTCGGGACTGGAGTCGTCGTAGCCAACCAGGTGCAGCGCGCCGTGGATCGTGTAGAGCAGCAGCTCGTCGTCGGCACTCCAGCCGTATCGGGACGCCTCACGGGCAGCGTAGTCGGCGCTTACGACAATCTGCCCTTCGAGCCGGTCCCCCTCGCGCGCGAGAACGAAGCTTAGAACATCGGTGGGGTAGTCGTGATCGAGGTAGCGGCGGTTCAGCTCGTGCATCCGCGCGTCGTCGACGATGGCGATGCTCACTTCGCCGCTGGCAATTCCTGCATCCGAAAGAATGGAATTCACGGCGAGGCGGAGGCGCTTTGCGTCCACGTCGGCTGTCGGGTGCTCACGAGCCACGGCAATGTCAAGCATGACCCTAGTGTAGTGCTGACGCTCCGAGTGAGGAAATGCGTCACGCAGAGCACGATGTCCACACTAACGCCTGGCAAATCGGGCGGCCTGAGCGGCAACCTCGACGCCGACGAGCTGCGACCATTTTTTGAGCAGCTCCTTGACGACCGGCCCGCAGCGGCCGTTGCCGATCGGCTGGCCGCTAAACCGCGTCACCGGCCACACACAGGGGCTCGTGCTGCACAGCATCACCTCGCCGGCGGCGGCGATGTCGGCCGGGTCCAGCCGCCGATGAACGAACGGGATCTTCATTCCCGCGGCCAGTTCCGCGAGAACCGCCACGCTGACCCCGGGAAGTATCGCTTCACGCGGCGGCGAAATTAGCCCTTCATTCGCCCGGAAAATCAGCACGTTGGCCGTCGAAGCCTCCACCACCTGGCCACTGGCATCCAGCAGTAGCGCCCGCGCCCCCGGCTCGACCTGGCGGGCCTTCTTGTCGGCCAGAAAGTAGTGCATCCGGCTGCGGCATTTCAGCTCCGCTGGCCAGCAAGCGGAGGGGACTTGCATCACATCGGTAACGACCAGCGACTGGCCCGCTTCGTACTTGTCATGCCACAGGTGAAACGGCAGCGGATAGGTGTGAATGCCGACGGTCGGCCCAGAGCGGGGAGCGACCGTGTCGAAGGTCGCGTACGGGCCAGGCGTAACAAAGATCGACAGGCCCAAGTCGTCGTCCGGATCGAGCAGGCGGTGATTCCGGTCGGCCATCTCTTCGGCGCCGCGCCCGAGTTCCGCAAGCGGAACGCCCGGATCGATGCCTACGATTTCCAGCGAGTGTGACAGTCTTTGCAGATGGCGATCGAGCCGAAAGAGCTTTCCGCCGAACGTGCGGAGCTGCTCGGCGACGGTGACGCCAAGCACGAAGCCGGCGTCAGTCGCGGGAATGACAGCCGCTTGGGCGTCGACGATTTGGCCGTTCAGATAAGCGACGGGACGTGGCATCTTTGCAGTTTACACCGACAGCACCCGATCCCGCGCGCTTACATCCCATGTCCAGACGAGCTTACCCCCCGCCACGACGTAAACGAACTTATGCAATGCCGACGTGGGACAGACGTGCCGCGGGACGGCAAACAGCTCGTCCCCCGGCTGGAATCGATCAGCCTGTGCAGTCTCGAGCACGAGGTGCTCCTCGTTCTGAAGCACGGCCTTGGCGTCGGGCAGATCGGGGAAGATGACA
Source organism: Pirellulaceae bacterium (assembly GCA_035649415.1). GTDB lineage: Bacteria > Planctomycetota > Planctomycetia > Pirellulales > Pirellulaceae > DATKDU01. Next base: position 17,536 of record DASRJP010000370.1, read on the forward strand.
CGATTCCCGGCGGGCGGATCCGAAGCCACCGCCTTGTACCCCAGGTCGCAAGTCACTCGGTTGGCCGTCGGCCGGCTAATGACGCGCGTCAGCAGGAGTGCCGCCGGCGCAAACTCGAGGTCCGGGAACATTTCGCCATAACCGGCATCGTTGAAGATGATTGTCCCGGGGCTCAGCTCCAGCGCAGGGTCGTCGATCGCTGCGAAGATCGGGAACGACGCCGTGCCGCCAGCGACGATTCGTGGCACGGGAATGCCGGCCGCCACGAGTTCGTCACGCAAGCTCGCCGCTGGCTCGTAACCGGCCATTACGGCGGCGCGACGCTCGGCGACGTCTTTCTGGTGGTTCTGCCCGTCGTAGAGATGAAAGCCGCCGGGGACCAACCCCTTTGTCGTGGACAATTTCTGATACAGCTCGCGGGCCCGCGGACCAACCGGAATGCCTGTGCGGTGCTGGCCGCTGTCGATGTCCAAAAGCACCTCGATGCTCTTTCCGGCCGCACTCGCCGCCTCACCAAGCGCGGCCATTGGCGCGGGATGATCGACGGTGACTGAAAACTGAACTTCGGGAAACCTCTCGGCCAGACGAATGACGCGGACGACATTTGGCCCCACGAGGTTATAGGCCAGGAAGATGTCGCGCACGCCTGCCTCGGCGAGCATCTCGGCCTCAGCAATTGTCGCGCACTTGTGCTTGGAAATGCCGGCCGCAAGCTGGAGCGCGATGATTTCGCGCATCTTGTGCGTCTTGCAGTGGGGGCGCAGCCGCTTGGGATCGCGAGCGATGCGGGCCATCTGGGCCAGGTTTTTCTGCACCAGATCGCGGAAGACGATCATCGAAGGCGAGAAAATCCCGCTCGTGTCGGCAATGGCGTAGCGTGAGTCCATCGTGGATCAATCCCAAAACACGAGCACCACCAACTCAATCGAATCCGATTGCGAACGCCGATGTGACTATGCCTGATCAATTATTTCGGTGCGGTGCGCGATTTGATCCACTCGATCCCGGCTGGGATCCCTTCTTCGATCATCGAATCGTAATGATCGCCGCTGGGCACGGTCTTGTGCGTGACGTCCTTGCCTAGCGCCGTCAGACGCGCTGCAAAATTCCGCGACTCGCTGGAAGGGACGTTCGAATCGTCGTCGGCATGGAACAGAA
>DASRJP010000371.1:0-10012 GCA_035649415.1 Pirellulaceae bacterium
TCCCCGAGCACCGCCATCCGCACCAGCTCGGAGAACGAATTGGCCTGCATCTTCTTCATCAGCGTGCTGCGCCGCAATTCGACCGTCCGCAGGCCAATGCCGAGCCGCGAGGCGACCTGCTTGTTTTGCAGGCCATCGACGAGCATCTTGTAGACCTGAAGCTCGTCCGGCGAGAGTTCCCCGAGGCGAGTCTTGATGTCGGCAATCAACCGCTGCTGGGTGTGGTGCTGGCGGTCGCGGTTCAACACTTCTTCGACGGCCGACCACAACTCGGTTTCCGAGCAGGGTTTTTCCAGGAAGGTATCGGCCCCTTGCTTCATCGCCTTCACCGCCGTCGGAATGTCCGCATGGGCGGTGACCATGATCACCGGGAGCTGACTCCCCTTTTCGCGGAGATGAGCCAGCAGCTCCAGACCCGACATGCCGGACATGCGGATGTCGAGAACGACGCAGCCGGACTGGCCGAGGTCCGCCTTGCGGAGGAACGCTTCCGCGGAATCGAAGGCCCGCGTCTCCAGATCGCGGAGCTTGAGCAGAGCGACGATCGACTCGCGAACGGCCGCGTCGTCGTCCACTATGTAAATGACCGGCTTGTTTTCCATCGCTAACCCTCCACGTTCGCGACGCCGTTTGTGCCCAGCGGGAGCGACGAGTGCGACGCTCCTCTGCTCTGCGCCAGGTTGCCCCACAAATGGCTCGCTGCGGGAAAGTGCTCCGGGCCAGGCCCGCATAGCCGTCCCCGTATGATTGCCGCTGCCGCGGGAAATGCAAGTCCCGTACTGCGATCAAGGTCGCTCGGCCAGCGCTTGCCGGACCAGGGAACTATCCACCTGGCCGACCAGCTCCACGTGCCCCAGGCGGCTGGGGAGCACAAACCGCAGGTCACCATGCTGGACCTTCTTATCTCTTTGCATCGCGGCCAGCAGCGCCTCCGCATCCAGGCCGGCGACCGCCACCGGCAGTCCCAGCGCGGCCAACAGGTCGCGCTGCCGCCGCGTCAGCGAGGCGTCGATGCGGCCGAGCTTTTCCGCCAGCCGCGAAGCGCAAACCATGCCGATGGAGACCGCCTCCCCATGCAAATACTGCCCGTACCCGGCGACGGTCTCGATGGCGTGGCAGAACGTGTGGCCATAGTTGAGCACCGCCCGCAGACCGGACTGCTCGCGTTCATCCTGCTCGACGACGTCTGCCTTCAGCCGGCAGGAGCGCTCGATCAGGTGGGCCAGCACGTCGGGCTGCCGCGCGAGAATGGCCGGAACATTCTGCTCCAAATACTCGAAGAATTGGGCATCCAGGATCACGCCGTACTTGACGACTTCCGCCAGGCCGGAGCGGTACTCCCGCTCGGGAAGCGTGCCCAGCACCTCTGTGTCGATGAGCACGCCGGTGGGCTGCCAGAAGGCGCCCACGATGTTCTTGGCCAGCGGCAGATTGATACCCACTTTGCCGCCGACGCTGCTATCGACCTGGGCGATGACGCTCGTCGGCACCTGAATGAAAGCCAGGCCGCGGGCGTACGTTGCCGCGACGAACCCGGCCAGATCGCCGACCACGCCTCCGCCGACGGCGACGACCACCGTTTTGCGGTCGGCACGCAGATCGACGAGCCCCTTCCATAGCCGCTCGGCCTCAGCCGGGGACTTGCTGGGCTCGCCGGAGGGAACCACGAGCAGATCGGCGCGAATGCCGCTGGCGGCAAGTCCCGCCGCTACTGCGTCGGCATGCGGCAATTGCACATGATCGTCGGTGATGACGACCGCATGTCGACAGTCGAGCCGGTCGGCGATGAACGGGCCGCAACTGGAAAGCAGGCCGCGGCCGATGGCAATGTCGTAGCTGCGGTCGCCGAGGTTGACGCGGAGAATGTTTGCAGTGGGAGACACGACGAGGCCACTTTACCCGCTCAGCCGCTCGACGTCCGCCGGCGTGACCGTGATCGTGCGGCAAAAGCCGGTGTGGGTGCGGACGTATTCAAGCTGCGAGCAATCCGCCGGCGAAGCGTGGAGCTTTTCCTCCAGCCGCGATTTTTCCGTCGGCGGCAGATGCTCCAGTTCGGCCGGCCAGATGGTATTGGTTTCCATCACGAGCGCTTCTCGGTACGGGTCGAACTTATCGGCCACAGGGCTTGCTCGCTAAATGCATGTTGGCGGGCGACAATACGGAGAACGAAAAAGACTATACACTTTGCCGGGGAGATCGAAAACCGGCCTGTGGGAGGGGAGCGGCAGCGTGAACCGAGGGAAGCTGGCGGTTGTGGCGATGATCGGGCTGGCGATTGTCCTGGCGGCATTCGCACTGTGGTGGAACATCACTAGCGGCCGCCGCACGCTGGAATTCTGGGGAAAGGATGCGGCCGCGCGGATTATCGACGATTCAGCCCGCGTGGAGCTGCTGTGGCTTGAGATGGCGGACGGCGATGGGGACGAGAAGCATTTGAAACTCGGACTGCGGACCTATGCGGTGACCGCCGAGGCGGATGTCACGGGCGCGCGGGGCCTGATCCACGCGCGGCACGCGCTCGTTGAGGACGCAAGCTTTGACTGGGTCGCCGACAGTACGAGGGGGGGCGCTGATTACACGCTGCTGGTGCGTTTTCGAGACCAGGCGGGTGCGACGACGGTGGCTTTCGATTTCGAGCGAGGGATCATCGCTCACGTCGAAGGCGGCCGCCGGCAGAAAGCGGCCGCGAAGATCATGGAAGGGTGGCAGGAGTTTGCCAGCCGGCATCGGCCCGCCAGCCGGATCGAAAGTCCCCCGGGCCGGTGAGGCTCACTTGTCCGCGGCCCCGTCGGACTCGTCCAGCCGCTGGATCAGCCGATGGATGACATCCAGCGTTTCGTCGTGGCCCTGGACAATGAGGCTGTTGGTGCGGTTGTCCACTCCGATGCGGACGTCATCGCCGCGGAATATGGTCTGGATCAGTTCGGCCAGATTTTCTGCCTTAGCGTGCGCGAGCGCAAAGACCTTGAGGACCGCCGCTTCGTCCGCGGCCTTGGGCCTGGCCGCTTCGGCGCTGGCCGAGATCAGGATCCACGTCTGCACGGTCCCTTGCTCGGTTTTTGTGGTCTTGCTGCCGGCCACGACCGTCTTTCCCGGCGGGATACGGATCGTCGTGTGACTGGTGATGGTCTCGGTCCCCTGTCGCGGCACGCTGGCGGCCGCGTCACCCTCCCCGGCAGCCTTTGCCGCCGCGGGCGCGAGTCTGGACTGCTCGGCCTTCAGCTCGACCAGGATCGACTCGTCGTCATCGACCCGCGCCGTGACGTTGATCATGGTGCCGATCTGTTCCTGCGCAACGCTTTCCTGCGCGAAGCCGCGGGCGCCTTCTCCCCGGCCGGGAAACGCCACGCGGCCCGTGACAACCGACACCCGCTCGCCGAACTGGACCATGGAGGGGTTGTTTTCCAGTGCCGAGATGCGATAGCGCGACAGCGCCCGGACGTTTCCGGCCTTGTCCAGTTCAGCCAGTTTGCTCGCGGACAACTCCGCAGGACCGTCTCCCGTGACGTCGGCAATCGTGACTTCCACCAAGATGAGTCGTCCGGACTGTCTTTCCTGGCCGCTGCCGGCGGCTCGGCTGGGTGCAGGTTGAATCGTCCCGGGACGATCCCCGCGCGACCGCGGCTCTTGAGACATCGCCGTGGTGACCAGGCCGACGACGATCGCGACGCCAACAAGCAGCCAAGTGGTACGCATGAGAAGCCTTCCGAAGCGCGAGGAATGACCTGAAAGATCCAGGCAGACGATGCCTTTAGGTGCTGTGAGACGTCAATCCCGTTCAACCCCGGCCAGTTGCAATCGATTCGGCCTGTTGTAACTTCCGCGCCCAAAAGAGCCCGATTAGGTGGCTCCCACAGGCACCGTTGGCTCTTGCCGGTCACCTACCCACACCCAGCCGTACTGTGTGTTGCTGGGGGACGGATCGCGCTGGTAGTCCTGGCGCAGTTGCGATAGCTTGTCCGCCTTGATCGCCTTACGTTGCCCGGCGACGTCGATGCCCCACAGCTTGGCCGCATTCAAGCCGAAAATCTGGTTCTTGATCTCGTCAGTCAGCTCGGGGTATTTGTAATTCTCCATCAGCTCGGGGCGCATCGTCAGTCGCCGCAGCCGCTGGATCTGGCTCTGGGGGCTGCCCCCCCAGATCGAGTCGGTCCCCCACAGGATGTGATCCGCGCCGGCGACCTGGATCATTTGCCCCAGCATGTGCAGGCATAGCACCGGATCGCGGGCGCTGGTCTGCTGGAACGTGCTCCCCAGCTCGAAGTAGATGTTCTTAATCTCGGGATTGCGCTTGAGGATGCGGAGGATGTCGCTGATCCAGGGGATTTCCTGCGGATCGTCGGTCTTCTTGTCGGTGACTTTCTCGCCGGTGCCGGCGGCCAGCGCGCCAAAGCCGCGAAAGCCGCTGTGGTAGACGATGAAGTTGAGATCGGGCCAGTCCTTGGCCGCCTTTTCCAGATCGAGCGGCTGGCACGCCTTCTCGTTGAAGAAACCCAGCGGCAGACCTTTGTGAACGCATAGGTTCTTGATGCCCAGCGCCTTCGTTTTTTCCCAGAACGGATAGGCCACTTTCTCGTCGTCCATGAACCAGGCCTTTTCGCCCAGTTCCGCGCCGGTGTACATCTTCCAAGCGTCGATCTTCAGTTCCTTGACCTGCCGCTCCATCTCGTCGAGTTCCTTGGCCCCGAGATTGGGCCGCAGCAGCCCGTGCGAGAGGACCCGCCGCGAGCCGGCCAGATCGTTGACGTACTTTCGCGTGGCGACCATTTGATCCGGCGGCAGCGGGTTCTTGTCCCACTCGCGGCTGGGAACGCCGCTGATGATTGCCATCACGGTGTCGCTGTCGCCGAAGATTTCCTTGACGTAATGGGCCCGGTTGAGCAGCTCCAAACTCTTTTCCAGCGAGCCGGCCAGCGGCCGCAGCAACTGGAAGAAACGGAGGGTCGCCGTCCCTTGCGGTGTCTCGTCGTACCACTTGCGCTCCACATCGACGTGATGTGTCTGCACGTCGAAGATGAACTGATCCTTGGGCCACTTCTCCTCGAATGCCTTCTGGTCTTCGACTTCGGCCGCGTCCACCTGGTAGCAGGGGCCGAACACGTCGTTCATGGCCAGCAGTGCCGCCGCCATGCCGCTGCCGGTGCGGAAGAAGTCGCGGCGGCTGAGCCCCTGCTTTTTCGCGGCTCGATCACCGATTTCGGCCACGCGCCAGGCGTAGGCCTGCTGCTGCGGCGATGGGGGCGGCGGAACGAATTCCTCATTGGAAGCGATTTGCGCCGGGATGGGCGCCAAGGCGTCGGCCTGGGCGTCGAGTTCACATTGGCGGATCCACATAAGGAATAACCTCTCCGGATCTGAGAGTCACTCATACTCCTAATCTTGCTCTTAATCCTCTTCGTAATTCTAGTCTTAATCCTAATCCTAATCGTTCCCCTCGACCCGCGCTGCACGCTGCTTTGAGCGGAGCAGGAGTAAGAGAATGAGTAGGATGAGGATTCAGAAGAGGATTAAGATTAGGATTAGGATCAAGATTAAGATTACCTTTCCCACACGACATCCATCCACCCGTTTTGCATCTCATCCCACGTCTGCTCACCCCAGCGTACCTCTTTGCTGGCGTCCGGGTTTCGCGGATTATCGGGCGAGTTGTCCCACCAGCCCGTCCAGGTGAGCTTCGTCCCTTTTGGAATCTTGAGCGGCTCGCGGAAGCGATAGATGCTCTGCCAGCCAAAGTCGAAGTCGGGAACGTACAGCAGCGTCTCCCGGCGGCCGTTGGGGTACGCCACGTCGTACCGCGCGCTCGTCCCCCGCAGATGCATGTGCGGCATGAACGACAGTACGGTCGCGTCCTTCGGAAAGGTGTAAACCAGCTCCCCTTTGTGGTTGGCGGCATTAGCCGGGACGCGCAGCCGCAGGTTGGCCAGGATGTTGACATCGACCTCCTTATCGGGTGGCTGTTTGGCGAAGATGACCCCCACGCTAGAGCGGTCGCTCTGCTCGGTGCCATTGGGTGTGTAATGCACCTCAAACACCAGCTTCGCCCCGGCGGGCACCTTTCGCGCCGTTCCTGACGGATAAACGGCCGGCATATCTCCAGGCGCCCAGCCTGCGAGCGTCATGGCGGTGCCATCGGGCGAATAGATCGGCCTTAGAGGCTGCTGGATGTAGACGAGGATGTGATGGACAACCGCGCGATTTCCTGGCCGGCATTCGGCTGCTTGCACCCACACATCTTCTTGGAAGCCGGGATCGACAACGAACCGCTTGTAGTCGATTACGCCGCTGGCAGGCACACGAAATTCCTCGGCCATGGTGTAGACCGCGTCCGGCTTGCCGATCGTCCAGCTCTCGGGAAACTCCTTGGGCGGCGGCAAATCCTTGTCGTCGCCTTTAGGGCAATCCTGCTCGACCCAGGCCAAGAGCGTGTCGCGCTCCGAGTCGCTCAGTTGGCGGTCGTTCGAAAATTTTCCGAACCGCGGATCGGCGTGCCAGGGCGGCATGCGCTGCTGGATAACGACTTCGTGAATGGTCTTGGCCCAGGCCTTGGCGTCGTCATAGCTGGCCAGCGACATCGGTCCGATCTGGCCGGTCCGGTGACACGCCTGGCAGCGATTCTGCAAGATGCGCGACACGTCTTTGGCGTAGGTCACGTGGCGATCGAGACGCGGCGTGTCGGCACGGCCGATGATGCAGCCCGACAACTCGGTGATGGAGGCGGGAACAGGCTTGCCGGCGAGCATCTCATCGAGCGCCGCCTGCAAATCGCGGCGCGTCGGTTTCTCTCGATGCACTCCCACGGCATACTGGTCGTCGATCCGGCCGTGGTAGCGAATCACCCGCTGGGCATCGAGGACGAACGCCTCCGGCGTGCGCGTCGCACCGAATTGATCGGCGACCGCATGGCTGAAATCCTTGAGCACCGGGAACGGAATTTCCCGCTCCTGCGCATGCGCCGAGACCTCCAGAAACGTGTCCTGCACGTTGGAATTGACGAGCAGGAATTGCACGCCCTTTCCCGCATACTCCGCATGGAGCGCTTTGAGCGTCGGGACGTAGAGGTTTGCAAGCGGGCACTCGGTCCCGGCAAACACGACGACAATCGCCTTGGCGTCTTTGTAATCAGCTAGCGATCGCCCGCGGCGATGAATGTCGGAGAGCGTAAAGCTGGCGACTTGCGCGCCGACGGCCGGAGGTTGCGACGGCGTTTCACCAGCGGCAGCGGCAGCCAGCAGTATGGTTAACGGCAAGATCACGGCTAAATCTCCATCGGCGGGGTTTAGAGCAAAACGCTGCCGGCTCCTAATCGTAATCCTAATCGTAATCGTCCACCGTTCACCGTCCGCCCTCGACGCAGAAGATTACGATTACGATTACGAACTGACTACCACTCGTCCCTCATCTCACGCGTTCGATTGGCAAGATAAATCAGTGCCGCGAAGTCGTACATCGCATGCGCCGTGATCGGCACCAGCAGATTATCGAACAGAATCAAGAGCAATCCCAGATACAACCCCGCCAGCGTGGCCAGAAAGGCGTACGTTCCGCTGACCCAGTGGCAAACGCCAAACAGCACAGATGAGAGCAACCAGGCGGCCAGCCAGCCGCCGGGAAATCCGCTCCACCAGAGCGACAAACCTTCTTGGATCAGCCCGCGAAAGAGCAGTTCTTCGCCAAATCCCGCGGCCAGCGCTACCACGAGCAGCTCGAGCGGCGTAATGCCTCGCAGCAGAGGCGCCAGTAGCTCCTCGGCCAGCGACTTCATTTGCGCCAGCGCCTGCCAGCGAGATTCGAGCACGACCGCCAGCCCCACGGTCATAGGCGCCGTGGCAATCAATCCCCAGCCGATCGCCACCAGGAATGAACCGGAGGAAGCCTGCGCTCTGGTGATCCCGATCAGCGGCCAAAACGAAAATATGCCGCCGATTCCCAGCGCCAGCGCCCCGAGGGCCAATTCGAACAGGACGGCAATCAAAACGAACCAGGATGCGTGGCGGCTGAAGTAATTCATGCCCGCCATTGTTGCCGCCGCAGGGCGGGATTGCATCCCGCCCTGCCGCCTCGCAACCGCCCCGCGCAAATCACTCGCTGGCCGCCAGCACTTTAACGTCCGTCGGCGTATGCGACTCGTACTTCAACCCCACCAGAAACTTCTTACTGGCGATGAACTGCATCGGGTTCGATTGCGGATCCTTCTCGCGGAGCTTGACCAGCATCTGCTCGGTGAGTCCGCGGACCTGATCGTAAAATGCCGAGTCGGGTCCGGCGTCCTTCGCGGTCCGTTTGGCAAAGGCTTCCTCGAGCGCGGCGCGCTGCGCGGCAAACTCCTCGCCCGCCAGCAGCGCTGGCCAGCTGATCTTGCCAGTGGCCGGCTCGAACTGGGCCGGTGTCAATCGATCGGGCCGGCTCACTTTGACGACGTGAGTAACCTCGGCGGGAGTCAGCTTCTCCTCTTTCCACTGGGCCTGCCGCCGTTCCAGATGCGCCTTTCGCAGGGAGTGCCAATTCTCCACGGCGAACTTATGGTTTTTGATGGCAACGGTACGAGCTTCTTCGAGTTCGCGCACTGCCAGGGCGGAGTAATAGTTGTACTCGCCAACGCCGCGGGCATAGGCGCCCAGGCCGTGCAGGACGCTTCCTTCGTACGTGCCGCCATTACCGCCATACCCTCCGTAGCTCGGCAAGTAAGGGTAATGATAGGAGTCGCCCATCCCGGGCATATCCTGACCCACGTACGATTGACCCAGTGCGCTGCCGTGCAAGCCAAGCACAAGCGCCGCCGAAATGATCCACTTTGCGCCCATGATGCCCTCCGTTTCCAAGATCCCCTTACCCCCCGGTGAATGTGGGGAACCAAGGCAAGGGCTATGCCGAATGCCGACGGCGCCACGGCAGGGCGCGCGAAAGATGCTGCACGCAAGGAAGTTACGATCGTTCGCTGGCCATCGCCGCCGTCCTGCCAATCACGGCCGAACGGCGCTGCATCGTCTCAAATTGAGAACCGCCGAGAAGTCGCAGGCAAGAAATAGAAAAAGACACGGCTGTCCTTGCCGTGTCTTCCTTGCGTGCGTCAAGCACGCGCTGCTCGAACTGACGTTAATCCGCCATTGCCAAGGCCGTGGCGTTGGCGGGCGAGCCGGCCTCGTACTTCAGCCCCACGAGGAACTTCTTGCCAGCCATGAACTCGTTGGGACTGACTTGATCGATCCGGTCGCGGAGCTTCTCCAGCATCCGGTCGGTCGTGTCCCGCACCATCATGTGGAACGTCGAATCAGGTCCGCCGTCCCTGCTGGTGCGAGTGGCAAAACCGTGCTCCAGCGCTTCCCGGTCCGAGGCGAAGGCGCTCCCCAGCAGCGCCGCCGGCCACGACAGTTTTCCGGTTACCGGACTGTACTGCGCGATCGTCAGCCGCTCGGGGCGCCGCGCCTCGATGATTCGAGTGAGCTGTTCCGTGGTCAAGGGTGCCAATTCGTCGGCGCGAAACTCCTTGTTCTGCCGCTTCAAATCGTACCACGTTTCCACCGCCAGTTTGTGGTTCTGAATGTTGCGGGCCCGAGCCTCCTCGATTTCACGAATCGCTCGAGCAGTGTTCAAGTTGTACTCGCCCACCCCGCGAGCGAATTTCCCCATTCCGTACAGCCCGCTGCCGGCATCCGTGGCCACAGGGCCGCCGTCCGTCATCCCAAACGGAACGTCAATCGTGCCGTTTCCTGGGCTTGGTATGGGCGTGACATCGTCGCCCCACGCCGGGTAACTGGCGAAGACCGCCAGTGCCGCGGTCGTAATCCAGTTCGTTTTCATTGCATTCTCCTTCATTTGGCGTCGAATGCGGCGTACGCGCCGCTCATAGTTTTCGACGCACATAGCGTTCATTCATTGGCGCTGTTTACTATCCAGATAGGGGAGCAATGGCTGTGCCAATCGGGCACAATCCCCTATTGGCCGCAAGCTACAATTCCCTGGGGACTTACGTCATCGTTGTCGGGCCAACCCATTGCCGCCTGGTCGGACAATG
>DASRJP010000372.1:0-2458 GCA_035649415.1 Pirellulaceae bacterium
ATGGCGGCGTGCTGCACAACTTCACGCTCGGCCTGAACTGGTTCCTCAATCCCAACATGAAGATCCAGTTCGATTACTTTGCCACTCACCGTGACGCTCCCACCGTCCCCACCGCCAACTTCCCCAATGGCGATGGCTGGATCCACGGCTGGGGCTGCCGGTTCGCCCACGATTTCTAAGTCTGCCCTTGCCGGAGGGCGACCCCCTCCGGAATGCGCCGTCAATCCCGGAGGCTGTTAGCCTCCAGCCAGAATCACATTTCTCCCCCCTGAATTACCTCACACTCCCATGCGACATCGCGTCTTCCTCTCCCTGGTCCTGCTCGCGTCATTTGCAACGGTCGCCATCCGCGCCAATGACGCCTATGCTCCCCCCGCTGCACAGGCCCCCGCTCAGGCGCCAGCCAAGGACTACTCGCCCGAGTGCGTCGATTACACGTGTAAGCTCGTGCCCGAGCAAAAGCCAATCAAGAAGACGGTCTACGAATGCCGCGAAGTGCCTTTCTGCCTGCACACCTTGCCGAAGTTCGGCCACTGCGATAGCTGTCCCGAGTGCGGCTGCGTGCGGTTCAAGAAAGTGCTGGTCAAAAAAGAGATCATCGTCGGCTACGAATGCACGACCAAGTGCGTTCCCGAGGCGCTCAAGCCGTTTGGACCGTCCAAGGGGGTCCAGCAGGCGCCGGCGCCTGTCAGCGGGGAATATTACAACGGCGGCGATCTCACCAGCTTGCCGCAGGCGGCGATCCCTGCGCCTCCTGCTCCTCCTTCCGCGCCATCGCTCAAGCCGCGCTAGGCATTTCTGAGCTTAACCAGCGGCGACGACCCAGCGGTTTGAGTCTTTCCTAGCGCCAACTTCTGCGCCGGCTCCGCGGCCAGCGGCCGTAAACGGTTCTGTGATTCAGGGCAAAAAAAAACCGCCATCCGTTTACATCTGCGCCCGCCGCGGTTAATTCTTGTCATTGCCACGTTGGTTGGCGGCCGGCGGTGGTCTTCAAACTGGATCTTCCCGCCTCGCATCCGAGGTCTCTCATGTCCGCGCGCTTTGTGCCTTCCATTGTCATTGGGCTTTCGTTTGCTGTCGGCGCTGCCACCGCCGCCGGTCAGGGAACGGCAGCGGATTACCAGCGTGCCGCGCGGCTGCGGCAAACGACGCAGAACAAGGTTTTCCGCACCTCGATCCGGCCGCAATGGCTGCCAGGAAATACGCGGCTGTGGTATCGCGTGGATATTGCGCCGGGAAAGTACGAATTCGTCCTCGTCGATGCCGAGCGCAAGGAACGCCAGGCCGCATTCGATCATGCGAAACTGGCCGCGGCACTGGCTGGCGCGCTGAACCGCCGGATCGATCCAGAACAGCTTCCCATCGACCGATTGTCTTTCGACGACAAGGGGGAAGGCATCCAATTCTCGGCCGGCGGCAAGCGCTGGCAGTGCTTGTTGGCGACCTGCGAATTGAAAGAGATTGCAGTCGGCGGCGAAGAGGAAGCAGGTGGGACACACTGGCTCGATCAGCCACAGCCTTCCAGCCGGACGGGGCCCGAAACGACGATCACTTTCGTCAACCGAATGGCCGAAGCGGTGGAGTTGTTCTGGAGCGACGATCAGGGACAGCGGCGCAGTTACGGTAAGGTCGAACCCGGCCAGAAGCGCGAGCAGCACACCTATGAGGGACACGTCTGGTTGATCTCGGCCGCCAGCGGCCGGACGGTAGCGATTCTGGAAGCGACCGTGGACGCCGGCGAGGTGGTGATCGATGGCACGCGGCCGCCGCGCGGCAGACGCTTCCCGCGCGGCGAGGCAAATCGGGGCGAGCAGCGTGCCAGACCTCGCGCGCAATCGCCCGACGGCAAGTGGACGGTCATCGCCAGGGACAACAATCTCTTTCTGAGGTCCATTGCCGAAGGGGACGAATTTGCCCTGACAACGGACGGGACGGCCGACGATGCCTATTCGGCAGATGTCTACTGGTCGCCAGACAACAAGCGGCTGGCGGCCATTCGCACGAAACGGATCGAGGAACGAAAAGTCAACCTGATCGAGTCGTCGCCGCGCGACCAGGTTCAGCCCAAGCTCATCACCGTGGACTACGCCAAACCGGGCGATCCGCTGCCGGTGCGGCGGGCGCACCTGTTCGACGTCGATAGCCGCCGGGAAATCCCTGTCAGTGACGAACTATTTGCCACCCCCTATAACCTTGACGAGTTTCGCTGGAGTGCCGACTCGAGCCGGTTCACGTTCCTCTACAACCAGCGGGGGCACCAGGTGCTGCGGCTGATTTCGATCAGCGCGGCCGACGGAAAGACGCAGGCGCTCATCGAGGAACAGAGTCCGACGTTCATCGACTATGCGCACAAGCAATACCTTCGCTACCTGCCAGCGACGGACGAGATCATCTGGATGAGCGAGCGGGACGGCTGGAATCATCTCTATCTGTACGACGCCAGGACCGGCCAGGTGAA
>DASRJP010000373.1:0-17288 GCA_035649415.1 Pirellulaceae bacterium
GGCGACGAGCTCACCAGCGGCCAGCGGCTGGATACCAACAGCCAGTGGCTGGCGGAGCGGCTATTGGAACTCGGAGTGCCGGTGGCGTTTCATACGACCGTCGGTGATGTTCTCGAGGACAATGTGGAGGTCTTTCGCCGGGCAATCGCGCGGGCGGAGATTGTTGTCGCCAGCGGGGGACTGGGACCGACAGCCGACGACCTGACACGGCACGCAATTGCCGAGGTGGCTGGCGTCGAGCTCGTCCGCGACGACGCGGCGCTGGCCCACATCAAGGCGCTGTTTGCCCGCCGCAAGCGGGAAATGCCGCCGGCCAACGAGATCCAGGCCATGTTCCCCCGCGGCAGCCGGGTGATCCCCAATCCGCACGGCAGCGCGCCGGGGATTGACATCGACGTAGGCCGCGACTCCGTCGCGCGCCATGCCGCCGCAGAGCGGCGGCCTACGAGAATCGTCGCCCTCCCCGGCGTGCCGGCCGAGATGAAGGAGATGTGGGAATCAAGTGTCGCGCCGGCGATCCGCGAGCACCTGGGGATCACCAAAACCATCTGCCACTACCGGATCAAGTGCTTCGGCGTCGGCGAGAGCGACCTAGAGGCGATGCTGCCGGACTTGATCGCCCGCCAGCGCTACCCGCTGGTCGGCATTACGGTCAGTCAGGCGACGATCACGCTGCGAATTACGGCCGAAGGGGACACGCGCGAGGCCGCTCTGGCTGCCATGCAACCGACGATCGACACGATCCACGCGTGCCTGGGGGATCTTGTCTTTGGCTACGAAGACGACGAGCTGCAAGATGTCGTCGTGCGGCTCTTGCGCGAACGCAAGAAAACGCTAATGGTGACTGAGTGGGCGACCGGTGGGATGTTGTCTGAGTGGCTGGCGGAAGCTGGGGCGGAAGATGTTTTTCACGGCGGTCTAGTGATGATGGGCCAGTCGGAATGGCATCATCCAAATAACCGCGGCTCGCATGACGCGGACTACGAACTCATCGTCGGCACTCGCCCCCAGGCTGACTCTCCCACGACAGCGCCGGGCAACCTCATCGTAATGCTCGTCCACGGCAATCAGATCATCCGCAAAGAATTCCCCTTCGCCGGCCACCCGGAGATTCTGCGCCCCCGTGCGGCCAAACAAGCGCTCAACTTGCTGCGCCTGAATTTGGTCGGGAAATAGCGAGCCACGGTATTTGTTCCAGTGGCATGAGAGGCAGGCGCTCGCGCCTGCCCCACGTTACTTCGCCGCCGTCTGCTCCGGCGGCTTGGGGGCCTCGAAGGTCACGGTCGGCTGGGCGTTCTCATTCCACACGCGCAGCGCACTGTCGGCGCCGCCGGAGATGATCGTCTTGCCGTCGGCACTGACGGCCGAGGCATAGACGTAGTCGGCCGAGCCGGGGAAGTCGCGGACGTTGCCGCCGTTGGCGGCATTGGTGAAGCGGACGATCTTGTCCCCGCTGGAAACGAGGACGATGTCCCCTTCGGCGACGAAGCGAATGCCGGTGATCTCCTTGGTGAAGCCCTGGATCGTGCGGAGCTGGTCGCCGGTCCGAGTGTCCCAGACTTTGATCGCCGCGTCCGCGCCGCTACTGGCCATCATCCGGCCGTCGGCCCGCCAGGCAACGCCCAGCACGTGGTGCGTGTGACCTTCGAAAGCTCGCACGAACGAGCCGTCGGCCACGTTATGGACCTTCACGAACCGGTCCGCGCCGCAGCTTGCGAGCTGGGCGCCGTCGGGGGAGAAATCGAGGCCGAATACCGTGTCGCTGTGCGGATCCTTGAGCGCCCGCACCAGATTGCCATTGGCAACTTCCCAGATCTTCACTTCGCCGCTGCGCGACGGCTCGCCGCTGCCGCTGGCGATGAATTTGCCGTCGGGCGAGAAATCGAGGGCCGTCACGCGATCGACCAGGAACTCCGACGAATCGGGATTGCCAATCGTCCGCTCCAGCTTCCACTCGGTGGCGAAATCCCAGACGATGCCCGTGTTGTTGGCGGCGGCGCTGATCGCATTGCCGTCGGCCGTGAAGGCGACGACGTTGAGCACGGCACTTGCGCCGGCAAAGACTTCGACTGCCGCGCCGGTCTCGGCGTCGTAGGTGTGCAGCATCTGGTCGTCGCCGACCGTGGCTACAAGCTGGCCATTGGGGGAGAAGGCAATCGCCTTGAGCGGCTTTTCGCTCTCCTGGGCCGCCTTCTGGACGGCTTGCACATCCGCATCCCGCTGTGTCACGGCCGCTTCGAAGGTTTTGACGATCTGCTCGACGCCAGGCACGGCGTCGGTCGCCTTCTTGACCGATTCCGCAGCCCGCTCCACGGATCGCTTGGCGGTGGCCAGCGCCCGGTCGGCCGCCATCTTTTCATCGACCGCCTTTTGGGCCACCGGCGTGACCTGTTTGACCTTCTGATCAGCCTGGTTGAAGGCAGTGGCCGCGTCGGCCGCCGCCTTGTCGGCATTCTGTTTGTTGGTGTCGGCAGTCTTCTTGGCCGTGTCGGCGTCGGTGGCCACCTTCTCGGCGGCAACCTTTGCCTCGTCAGCCGTTTTCTTCTTGGCTTCGGCGTCGGTCGATTCCTTCTCGGCCGCGGCGACGGTGTCCTTGAGCGTCTGGTTATTGGCGTCCTTGGCGAGAGCTTCCTTGGCCTGGGCAAGCTTCGTCGCCGCCGCGGTAGCGACAGCGGCGGCATCGGTGGCGGCCTTCGTCGCCTCGTCCTTCTTCTTGTTGGCGGCAGTCAGCGCCTCGGCCGCCTTGGGAGCGGCTTCGTCGGCGACCTTCTTGGCCTCGTCGGCTTTGGTCTTGTTCGTCGTTGCCTCAACGAGCGCCTTGTCAGCCGCTTCCTTGTCAGCCACCGGCTGCTTGGCTGCTTCATCCTTTTTCTTGAACTCGGCGTCGGCCGCGGTCAGCGCCTCCGTCGACTTCTTCTGGTTGTCTTCCTCGGCCTTCTTGCGATTGTTCGCCTCGGTCAGATCGGCCTTGGCGAACTCCACCTGCCGCTTGGCGAGGCTCGAGGCCCGCTGGGCATCGGCCACCTTGATCGCGGCCCGGAAGTCCCCCTTCAACTCGGCGACCTGCTGGCTGTTCTCGCCATTCCAGATCTTGGCCGAGTTGTTGGCGGCAACCGACGCCAGCCGCTTGCCGTCGGCGCGGATGGCGACCGATAGAACCGGCGCGCCGTGGTTCATCTGCTTGACCGCATTGCCGCTGGCAATGTCGATGACGCGAATGCCGCCGTCCTGGCAGCCGGTGAGCACCTGCGCTCCATTGGGAGCCAGAGCAACCAGGCTGTTGACCGGCCCGCCGTGGCCGCCAATTTCCTTGACCGGCTTGGGCGCTTCGGCCCCCGCGGCAGGAGGCGCAGTCGGCAAAGCCCAGATGCGGAGCGAATTGTCCGCTCCGCCAGTTGCGACCTGTGTGTTGTCGGTGACGATGGCGACGGCATTCACCGGCGCGGGGGTCTCAACCGAGGCGATTTGCATCCCGTCGGCCAGGTTGAAGACGCGGAATGTCTTATCCTGTGAGCCAGAGACGAGCTTCGTGCCGTCGGCGGTGAAGGCGACGCCAGTCACCGGGCCGCTGTGACCTTGCAAATTCTTCGTCACCTGGCCATTGGACAGGTCATACACCTTGATCTTGCCGGTTTCCTCCCCGATGGCGGCGAATTTGCCGTCATTCGACACAGCAATCGAGCGGGCCGGCCCTTCCAGGCCCGCCAGATCGAGCTTCTTGGCCCGCGGCGGCTTGCGCCACAGCTTGATTGTCCGATAGCCGCCGGAAGCGAGCAGCTCGCCATCGGGGCTGAACGCCAGCGACTGAATCAGATCGAGATCGGCCACGCCCGGCTGCTTGTAGACGCCGCGCTGGTTCAAGGACGGATCGGTCAGCCGCCCCAATTCGCGCTTGCTGGGAACGTGATACAGGAAAATCTGGTTGGCGCGGCCGGCGGCGGCATACTGCCCGTCCGGCGAAATGGCGACGGCAAACACCGGGTTGACTCCCGGCGGCAGCGGCTGCCAGTTGATCGGCCCGCTGGCCAGCTTCACCTCGCCCTTGGCCCCCTGGTCGATCCAGAGTTTGATCAGGCCGAGTTCTTCCGATGTGAGCGGCTTGGCCTTCACGTCGTTGGCCGGCGGCGGCATGAAGGGCTCTTTCTGGTGCGCCGCCATCTTGATCAGCAGACTGTCCGCACTTTTGCTGGCTACGACCGCTGGTCCTTCGCTGCCGCCTTTGAGAATCGTCTGCGGCGTCTCCAGCACCAGATCGCTCTCTGCTTCAGTGGCACTGTGGCAGGCCAGGCAGTTGCGGCGGAAGATCGGCAGGACCTCCTTCTCGAAGTCCACTGGTCCGTCATGCTTGACCTCGGCAATGGCGATGGGCTCGGCGACCGCAGGAGTGGATGACACCAAGGCGGTGATCAGCGCCAGAGCGAGCAGTCGCAGGAGATTCAGTTGTGCCATCTTCATTCGAAAAGCCTTTCGTACGAGCGTCATCTCGTTCCCAGGCTCTGCCGGGAACGCACTTACCCGAGGCTCTGCCTCGGTGGGGTGTCAGTCATATCAGCACTAGCCAGCGCCACCGAGGCGGAGCCTCGGGTTCCTTTCGTCCCAGGCGGAGCCTGGAACGGAGTGGTTACTTCTTCTCCACCGCCTCGACCTTCACCATCACGGTGGCGGTTTGCTGCACTTCCACGTTGTTGAACCGCCCCTTGGCGCGGATCGTCAGCATGTGGTCGCCAGGCGTGGCGTTGGCCGCGGCGACAATCTCCACTTTTCCTTCAGCCTGACCGTTGGGAACGCTGACTTGCTGGGCCGACAGCCCCTGCACTCCCTGCGGCAGCTCCAGCGTCAGGTTCACGGCGTCGGCAAAGTTGTAATTGCGCGTCACGGTCGCGGTGACCATCCCCTTTTCGCCCTGCTTGATGGCCGCCGGCGGCGGTGCGACCGCCAGGCCGATCGGCGTTGCCACAATCTTCACTTTCACCGGCGTACTGTAGAGCGGGAAGTTCAAATCCTTCGGTTGATTGACCTGTTTGATCTGGTTCACCCGCTGGTCGAGCTGCTGCTTGAACTGGTTGCCGGCAGTGACCTTGTCGTTGGCTGCCTTGAGTGCCGCCTCGGCCGCAACACGAGCTTCTTCTTTCGTTTTGGCCAGCGCCTGGGCGTCCACGAGCGCCTTGTCAGACTTGGCCAACTCCTCGTCGGCTGCCTTTTGCTGCGCGGCGGCTTCATCAGACGCCTTTTGGGCGGCCGCCGCAGCGTCCTTCAGTCCTTGATTGGCCGCATCAGCGTCGGAAGCAGCTTTGGCCTTGGCCGCGTTGTCCGCCGCCGCCTTGGCCGCGTCGGCCTTTTGCTTGGCGTTGGCGGCAGCGGTCGCCTTGGCCTGCTCGGCCGTCTTGGCAGCGGCAGCGGTGTCGGCCGCCATCTTGGTGGCGTCGTCCTTGGCGGTCGTGGCGACCTTCACCGCTTCATTCAGCGCCTTGAGCGTCTCGTCAAATGCCTTTTGCTCCGCTTCCGCGGCGGGAATCGCATCCGGATTGCGCACGTGCTTGAGCTTCGTATCGGCCCGCATCGAGATCGTATAAACGCCCGGCTGGATGTTCTGCTGATTGAGGACCAGCTCGAATTTGCCGGCATTCGTGTTGCCGTCGAGATTGATCTCCTTGGGGCGCATTTGATCGGGTACGCCGACCGCGTTGAGCTTGAGCGCCTCCTTATAGTCGCCGCGGCGGGTGACAGTAACTGGAATCTCAATCGTGCCGCCGAGCGACGTCTCCCAGATCTTGTCTTCGCCGATCTGAACGAACGCCGGGGCCAGCTCCTTGTCGATGACGGTTACGTTCAGGCTCTTGGCCAATCGGTACTCCGCCGGCATTTGCTGACGATTCTGGGTACCCCACACGACATGGCTGTAGCGGGATTCGCGGACCACTTCCTTGCCGCCGATCTGCGCCTTGCCGACGATCTTGATCGGGCCAGAAGCCGCAGCCGCGCCTTCAGCCGCGACGAGCACGAGCTGCGTGCGCTCGACGCTGCCGCCGACTACTGCGCCAGCACAGGTGACGCCGGCCGGAAGCCCTTCGACGCTGATCGTCACGTCGCCCTCGAAGCCGTCGCGGCGATCCACCGAGATCGGAATAACGGCGGTGCCCCCCTTGCGAATGACGACCGACTGGAGCGGAAGCTGCTGGTCGTTCTGGTTCATTGTGGCGACGGCGCGGGCGACGAGCCGGAAATCGGGCTCCTCCGGCTTGATTACCAGGCGATACACAAACGCCGGGTTCTTCCGCCCGCTCCCTGCTTGATCGCGAACCAGGAGGCGATAGGTGCCATCTTCGGGGACCGTCCAATCGGCATTAGGATCCAGAACTTGCGAATCGGGGTCGGGAGGACCACGGCGACGTCGCCCGCCGCCCCCTTCCTGCGGATCGTCGGCCTGAAGCACGTCGCTGGCGACTTCCTCTCCCTTGGCGTTCTTCGTGATGCGGAAAAGGGCCAGGTAAGGATCGGTCTCGAGGCCCAGTCGGTGCGAGATCACTTCGATCGAGAGGCTGTCACCTTTCTTGGCGTCAAATTGCACCCAGTCGATGTCGCTGCCGGAAAGGAACTGACCCACGTACTCGCAGGGGAGCGAAATCTTTTGTGCCGCTGCCGGCTGGTCGTTTGGCTCCTGCTCGACGACGACAGGAGCCAGGGAATAGTACACGAGCACCGGATTGGCGGGGCCTTGCGGCGTTGGCAGTCGGAACTCGACGGCATCCAGGCTGGCCGCGCGGTTGGGCGTCGCCGGTCCTACCGCCAGGCTGGTGCGAGCCGCGTCATCCCCAGGGAGCGGAATGTTGACCGCCAGCTTCTGTAGCGGCGCGCCATTGATGCTCATACCTTCGACCGGCTGGCCGCCGGGCAAATTGCGTCCGTAGATCGTAAAGGCGCCGTTCGATCCTGCCGGGGCGGACGGCGGAAAGACGAAATCGACAAACGGCATGGCGGTCACATTCAGGCGATAAAAATATTCCCCGCCGCCGCCATACACGACGTCATAGAGCTTGAGGACATAGTGTCCTTCGGCTGGAGCGGTAAAGTCGATCACCGGGTCGCTGCCGATGGAATCGCGCACCCGCATCAATTCCTTTCCGGCTGGATCGGTGAGCACCATCGTCGCATTCAAGCGCGAGTCGATCCGCTCGGCCAGGCAATCGACGATCGCCCGCTCTCCCGCCTTGAGCGGAATCTTCAGGAAGTCGTACGTGTTGGCATCGATGCGGCCATTGAATGTGCTCCCCAGCGGCAATTCGACCGACTTTTCGAGCGAGCTGTTGCCGGCATCGAGGATTTCATTGAGCGTGCCCACGACAAATGACCGGGAATTCGACTGACCGAAGCGGCCAATCACGCGGGCCTCATAAATTCCGGGCGGCACATCGCCGGCAATCGTCAACGTGAACTGCCCCGGCATCGGCTTGGCGGTCTTTTCAAAGTCGGTCGGCGTCGTCATCTTGGCCGCCGCGACAATTCCCGGATGGCTAAAAACAAGCTTGTCCGCATCGTCCAGATCGACCCCCGCGGCCGTCACTTCCACGGTCGTACCGGGCTTGCCGCCAGGGGGAAAAATGCTTGTGAGCTGCGTCACCGGGAGCTGGGCTAGTGCGACGGTCGAGAATGCCGCCAATGTCGCGATGGCGAGAGCCGGCGCGCATGCGCCGTGCGCGAGTAATCCTGGGAAGCGCTTCATCGTGACCACTCCTATGGGTCCGGCGGAGGGATGATTCACAAGCCCGAAGCGCAAGCGAGGGAAACGCTTGCAACTTGAAACGGAGGTCCCTCGCTTGCGCTTCGGGCTTGTCGCTTGTCGGTGGGCGTAACGTTCGGGTGGGAAAACTCAGTCTGCTTGCGCGATTGGCAGCTTGCAATCGCACTTCGTAGAACGGAATTCATTCCGTTCGTTTCACGTTCACACTAGGGAACGGATTGAAATCGGGTCTACTAGTGATTAAACAAAAACTCCTTCGTATTGATCAGCGCCCAGACGATATCCTCGTAGGCGCGTTTTGGATCGTCTTTGTTCTTGTCGATGTGGGCCAGCGCGATGGCCAGTTCGTCCGCGGCCGGAGGCCGCGAGAACGCCAGCAAGTACAGCTCGCGGAGCTTGATCTCGTGCGGCCGGGCCTTGTCGTTGCCCAGCGTCGCGGCATAGCCGTTGCCAGCCGTGAGCTTCCCTTGGATTTCGCCCGAGTTGAGCAGATGCAGGCTCTGGGCGAGATTGGCTTCACTCGAGCGCTCGCATTCACAGGCGCTGGACGCTTCCGGTCGGCCGAAGACCGTGAGGAAGTACGACTGGAAGCCGTTATCGGGAAGCTGCACAGCCCGCGTCCCGTTGGGAATGCCGCCGAAGCTGGTCTGCGTGCCGGTCACCTGGTCGATCGCATCCAGCAGAACTTCCGCATTGAGCCGCTTGGGATAGTAGCGGGAGAAGTTCTGCTTGTCGTCCTGATTCCACTCGTTCGGCTCGGCGCTGAGCTGGTAGACCTGCGAGTTGGCGATCGTCCGGCAAAGGTGTTTCAGGTCGAAATTATGATCGACGAAGTCCTTGGCCAGCGCTTCGAGCAACTCAGGATTCGACGCAGGGTTTGTGACCCGCATGTCATCCTCCGGGTCGACCAGGCCGCGGCCGAAGAAATGCTTCCAGTAGCGATTGACTAGCGACCTGGCGAAGAAGGGGTTGTCCTTCGTGCTCATCCAGTTCGCTAGATCAATGCGCGGGTCGTTGTCGGGCGAAAGCTCCAGCGGCTGGCTCCCCAACCCGGTTGGCTTCACCGGCTGCCCGGTCTTGGGATTGTTCGCCTGAGCGACGCCACGTCGATGGAAAATGCGCTCGTCTCCCTGGACGCCGCCCCGCTTGCGGCCGACCTGGGCAAAGAATGCCGAGAAGCCGTAATAGTCCTGCTGGCTCCACTTCTCAAAGGGATGATGGTGGCAGCGGGCACACTGGATGCGGAGACCCAAAAAGAGCTGCGCGGTGTCTTCAACCTGCGCCGACTGGTCCTTTACTTCGCGGTACCAGGCGACCGGGGCATTCTTGCCCGGCTCTCCGGAAGCCGTGAGTATCTCCCGCACGAACTGGTCATACGGCTTGTTCTCGTGCAGGCTGGTCCGAATCCATTCGTAGAAGGCAAAGGTGGAAGGCTTTTCCGTGTCCTGCCGCCGCTTGTTGCGGAGGATCGCGTTCCACTTATTGGCGAAGTAGTCGGCATAGTCGGTGCTGTCGAGCAGGCGATCAATCAGTGCCGCCCGCTTGTTCGGATTCTGATCCGCCAGGAACTGCTCGGATTCCGCCAGCGTCGGCAATCGGCCAGCGATGTCGATCGAAACGCGGCGAAGGAATGTCGCATCGTCGCACGCCTGGCTCGAGGGCAAACCAAGCGCCTTGAGCTTCTTGTAGACGAATTCATCGACGAAGTTTTTCACCGGCGGCAAGTTTTCTGTCTTGACGCCCAGCGGAACGGTGGCGCGGAAGACGCCGACGTGTCCCTGATAACGGGCCATCACGGCCACACTGCCGGTGAGCTGGCCAGTGGTCACCAGTCCGGTGACGCTCACCTCGGCCATCTCGGTGTCGTTCGAGTCGAACGTCGTCGTCCTTGTCACGTCCTCACTCGAGCCGTCGCTGTAGTGGGCCACGACGACGATTTGCTGCGTCGTCTCCCGCTCCATCAGGCGCTCGATGGGGAAGACCTCGATGTGCGTGACCTTGGGATCGGTTTCGTGGCCATACGGCATTCCCTGTTCGATCCAGCGCTTCACCAGGCGATAGGCAGGTGAATCGAACTCAATCCGCTGACCGCCGCCGTGGGGCAGTCGCGCCGACGCCTTCATCAGTAGCAAGCTCTGATCGGGCGCGGCCGGAAAGAGGCGGCGTCCTTTTCCTTCGCGAACCAGGTATTCGTAGTCTTCCTTGGGCTCGAAGCCCAGCAGCGACAAGCGGAAGCCGTTCTGGCCGCCGCTTTTGCCGTGGCAGCCACCGCCGTTGCAACTGTATTTGGTGAAGACGGGCGTGATCTGGTTGGCGAAATTGATCGGCTTATCGGTAACGAGGTCCTTCACCTGGACGTTCACCGTGGCTTCGATCCCAGGAGCGGCAACGACCTTCACGGCCGCCTGCCCTTCAGCAACGGGGGTGATGAACCCCGTGCTGTCTACAGCCACGATCCCGGCGGGGGCGGCGTCATAGGTGCTCTTGCGCGTCAGGTCCCGCGTCTGGCCGCTGTCGAAATTTCCGGTAACGACTAGCTGCTGGACCGCGTCGCGGCCGGACAGGATCAAAATCCCATCCTTGGTCCGGCCGGAATCGACGGCAATCGAGACCAGCTTTCCGGGATCTCCCAGCCCCGGCGCCTTGGGTTTGGCGGGGGTTTCCTGGGCGAAGGAGAGTAAACAAACGGCGGGGGCGATCAGTGCGGCCAGGGGAAGGGCCGCGGTGGGAAGGCGTCGCATGGTTCCCTTCTCGTTGTCATGTAAGGAGTAACGTCCATCTAAAAGCCATGCAATCTGCTGTGGATTATCGCCGGTTGCCGCACGGAATGCAAGCAAACTTCAACATGTGTTGATGGGTATCGGTCAAACGGGTTGTCAACCTATGGCCCGGAGGCGGTCGAAGGTAACACCCGTGCAAGGAGAAAAACTGCACCTCATACCCGCCTCGATCTTACGGTCCTTGCTCATTTTGCCAGCGGTATCCTCGTCAATGGAGTGTCGATTGCGGCGACCCGCTCAAGCGACAATGTCCGAAATCACTTGCCCACCGTAGCCAATGCCAACGGGGCGGCCGCTGCGATCTGGGACTGTCGTGTCGGGGCTGATCCCCAGGCAATGATAGATCGTCGCACAGATGTCTGACGTGCTCACTGGCCTGTCCTTGACGTATGCGGCGTGCGCGTCGGAGGCGCCGTACACGTTCCCGCCGCGAATCCCACCGCCAAAAAAGACTGTCGAATAGCAGTAAGTCCAGTGATCGCGTCCGCCGTTGCCATTGACCTTCGGCGTTCGGCCCATTTCGCTGGTCAGGACCACGAGCGTTTCGTCGAGCAGGCCGCGGGCATCGAGGTCCTCCAGCAATGCCGACAGCGTCTGGTCGAGATTCGGCAGCTTGTTTTCCTTGAGGATCGAGAAGTTCTTGGTGTGCGTGTCCCAGGCGTCGTAGTCGATCTTCACGCGGTCCCAGAACAAGTCCCACGTGACGTTGACAAAACGCACGCCCGCCTCGACCAGCCGCCGGCCAATCAGCGTGCTGTGTCCAAACAGGGTCCGGCCGTAGCGATCCAGCAACTTGGGATCTTCGGCGGAAACGTCGAAGGCGGCCCTCGTCTGTGAAGATGTGAGTATGCCGTAGGCCTGTTGCTTGAGCCGGCTGTGCTGAGCGACGGAAAACGCGGCCTCCATTCGCCGCATTTCCTCATCCATCTGGCTCAGCAGCGACTTCCGCTGGTTGAGCCGGTCGAGCGTGATCTGCTCCGGCAGCGCGGAGTCCGCCAGGAACGGAATGCCGCGGACCAGACACGGCTGGCCGGGAAGCGGATCGGGCGCCTCCTTGTCCTTGAACGGCGCACACTCGGTGAACAGGGGATCGAAGCGGCGCCCGAGAAAGCCGCCGTATGGCCCTGGGCGGCGAATGTTCTGTCCCCATCCCAGGTAGCAGGGAAGGTAGACGTACGCGGGCAATTCCCCTTCCGGTCCCGACAAGTAGCGGCACACCGATCCCATGCTGGGCGGGTAGCTGTCTTTGATCGTGGTGATATCCGACAGGGCCTGTTCCAAGCCGGTGTAGCTCGGCAGCGTGTTGTGGCAGCCCGCCTTGTGATTGAGCGATCGAACGATGGCACCCCGGTGCATCCATTTAGCAGTCAGCGGCAATAGTTCGCAGATTTGAATGCCGCTGGCACTGGTGGGGATTGGCTTGAACTGCGTGCGAATGTCGCTGGGGGCCTCGGGCTTGAGGTCCCACATGTCCTGCGTGGCTGCGCCGCCGAGGAGGTACAGGAGAATTACGCTCTTCGCCTTGCCGCCGCCAGATTGGGCGGCGGGCGCTTGCTCGGCACGCAGCAAATCCACCAGCGAGAGGCCGCCCAGTGCCGACAAGGCTCCCGCCTTAAGCGTCTCCCGCCGGGTAATTCCGTCGCAGCAGCGACGCGGACTGCCGAGCATGGTGATCATGGCTGATCTCCTCGTAGGACAGGTTTCCAACCTGTCCTACCGTCGGCGGAATTATAAGCGAAGGTTGATGGGAATGCACGCGCAGTTCGTGAGACTGCTGTCCCACCTTCCAGAATTCGCGACAAGGGAGCCGCTGGCCCTTTGCCAGGGCGACGCAAGGTTATTTGTTACTCCGCCGGCTTCTCCTCTCCCATTAACTCCGATCCTTCTTCGTCCTTCAGTTCCCTGACAGTCGCAGTCAGGAACAAATACAAATTGGCATTTTCCCCCGCGCCGCCGGCAAACGTCATGCCCCCCACGAGGGTCGGCATATCGACGGGGATGCGGAGCGTCGTTGAGAGGCGCTGGCACTGAAGTGCCGGGCGATCGAGGGCGGCAACCACCTGGGCCACGGGGCCGGCCTCCTTCGCTGGGGCTGGTGCTGCCGGTTCAGCCAGCAAGTTGACGCGGCTGTGGACGTCTGCCACGACGTACTTGGCCGTTCGCGTCACGACGGGCGTGATCTGAAGGGCTGCGCCATCCTGCACGATCTTTACCTCCGGCTGGTAGGCGGCAGCACCCTTCTCGCTTCCGGACGCAATCGGAGTCAGGCCGCTGACAATCAGCCGCTGCCCGCCGGACAGTGTGGACACGGTCTGCCCGTTATAGCAAGTCACAACCGCGTGAAAGTTCCTCCGCTTTTGATCCTCGGCCAGCGCCTGTTGCTTGAGCGTTTTCCAGGCATCCGCCGACAGCGCGCCAAACGGCGCCGGAGGGTTAAGGCCCTTCCCTTCGGCCGTCGCTTCCGCGACCTGGTCCTCCGTGAGCCACAGCCAATGGGCTTCGACGCTTACGGTTCGTAGGGAACCCCAGCGTTTCCGGAACAGATCGAGCAGCGCGGCAATCTGCTGGTGAATGTTGGTAGGAGCGGAAACCACCAGCGATGCGCCAAGTGCCTTGATCGTGGATGGGCCGCCAACTTCGTCCCACTCTTCGGGCTCGATGGTGGATGTGATCGTGTCGATCAGGTTGTCGACGCTGGTGCGAACCGATTCCTTCGTCCCCACGCCCGAGCCGCCCGAAACCTGGTGCAACGTGTGCGGCATTTGCTTGCCGCGGTTGACAGAACTAGGAACAGCAAATACCCCACCGCCGCCGCCAAAACCTCCACCACCCAACCCGCCGCCGGCACTCGCTTCGACATCGACAGTCGGGAAGATCGGTCGGGGTTCAGCGATCAGGTCGTTCGGCTGTTCGGCGGCATAGGCCGGTGCGACGGCATAAAGGTCGCTGAGATCGTAGATTCGCACGACCCGCGGTTGTTCGTCGCCGGCCCGCGAGCGCGATGCGGAAGAGCCAATCTCGGTGAATTTGAGGTGGGCCGACTCCTTGCGGGACAGGTCGGCAAGCTGCCGCTCAATCGCCTGAAGCTGGGCCCTTAGTGCGCGGGCTTGCTCCGATTCATCCTGGGCCAGCAGTGCCGCTGGTGACGCGGCCAAGAAACAAATGACGATCCACGCCAGGGGACGACGCATGAGAGAGTTCCTTCGTAAACAGACCCCTGGCACTTGGAGACTACCGCGGCGGCGGGCCAAATGCAAACGCACCCCGCTTACCGCTCGCACGCGCCCGGCGGCAGTTTTTCCTTGACACAGAGCGGCATGCGCTGCAACGGCTCGCCGCCCTACCCAAGAATTCCACGTGCAATTGCAATTTGGCCTCGCTATCATACGCCCGGCGCCGCGCGTGCGGCGCTTCATGGTTTACATCCTTGCAGGAGAACGGTCATGCGGAAGTTGCTGGTGGCTTTTGCAGTCATGGGTGGTTTGGCGCTTGCGATCAACCTCACGTCGGATGGGGCCGACGACAAACCGGTCGCAATCAAGGAGGTGATGAAGACGTGCATGGCGAAGGGAGGCCTATGCACCAAGGTGGCCTCTGGCAAGGCGACCGACGAGGAGAAGAAGAAGCTTGTCGCCCTGTTCGAAGACCTCCACGAGAACAAGCCGCCGAAAGGCGATGCCGAGAGCTGGAACAAGTTCACCAGCGCGCTAGTCGATGCCGCCAAGGCAGCCGCCGAAGGGAAGGACGGGGCGGCGGACGCACTCAAAAAGGCCGCCAATTGCATGGGCTGCCACGGCGCGCACAAGGGAAAAAAGTAGCTTGTCTGCTACTCTTACCGCAAATCAATCCAGGTCCCGCTCCACAGGCGGGACCTATTTTTTTGGACGCGCAAAGACATTCTCTTCCTCGAGCGGCAATTGAAAGGCGTCGGCCACGCGAGTCATGTAGTGACAACGGGCCGACCACCACAGGATGTCGATGGTCCGATGCGGACCAAAGTTGTCCTTAAGCTTCTGCACATCCCCGTCCGTGATCGACCAGGGGGCGCTGGACTGTTTTCGTGCCAATGCGAATGCCGCCTGGTCACCCGGAGAAAAACCGGACCAGTCGCCGCTGGCCAGTTTTGCGGTTCTTTTCTCAACGGCGTCGTCATCAAGGCCCGCGACCGCGAGCAACATCCGCGTGTGCCCCATTCAGTAGAAGCAGTTGATCTCGCGAGTAATGACCCAGAACAGGCTCTCCTCGAAGACGCGGTCCTGCTGCGCTTCCTCGCCAAACGTGCCCATGCACGCTCCCCAGCCGTCCGCTAATTCCGGCTGATAGCCGCGGCAGACGAGGCTCCAGCGGATTTTCACAGGGGGCCGCTTGCGGATTTCGTCGGGGGCGCCTTGGGTCACTTCTTCCCACGTAGGAACGCGGATCCGCCCCGGGCGGCTCTGCTGGGCTTGCATCTTCTGCTTGAGGGCCGGCACGTCGAGCGCCAGCCAGCGCGCGTCCGAGATTTTTTCTTCGCTGGCAGCCGGCGGTGTTTGCGGAGGGATCTCGCGCTTGGGCACGTTGGTCGCCTGTCCGGCCGGACCGCGGGCGAAGCGGACCTTTACCGGCGCCAGCGGCTCGTTAGGTGATAGGCGAATGCCCAGCGAGAGAAACAGCCGGTCCTGAAAATTGCCGTGGGCCACCAGCAGCACGATCGCCACGAGCTGTTTTTCGCCATACAGCTCGACGAGCCTGGCCACTTCCTCGTCGGTGACCGTGTCGCCGGCGAGCGTCAGCTTGCGGACAAAATCAATTGCCGCCGTTTCTTTCGCATCATTACTTGCCGAGGCAGCGGCTAGCCCTTCGATTTCCGATGGCGTCAATCCCACCCGCTTGAGGTCGGCCTCCGCATACGCCAGCGCGTAATCGCATCGATTGGCCTTGGCCACGGTCCAGCGCAGCTTGCCGCGAAGTTTCGGCTCCAGCGGGCTCTTTTCGCGGTGCAGCCAGTCCAGCTCGAGCATTCTGGATGTGGTCATGGGAAGGCTGCCGGAGAGCACTCGCGCCCACGCTGGCAATTCCTCGCCCACTCCTTCCTCCGCCTTGGGAAGCTGAATCCACGCTTCGAGGTTGGAGAGCTCGGGGAAGCGCGGGGCGCGGAGGTCCTTTGCAGCCGCGCGCTCTTTCGCCGCATCCTGCGCCGGCGCTGTCGAAACCGCCACAGGCACGGCACACGCAACCACGATGGCCGAAAAAAAACAATCGTTCAACAATGGTCTCATGATCGATCAGCCCGCAGCGGAGGCACGTCTATCCTACGTGAGTTGTTTTATTTCCTGCCAGTCGCCGCCAATAGATCAGATTCGGCACGATCGCAACAATGAATCCGAATAGAAGCGGAATGGCAAATACTTCCACGCCCCCGGCCCAAAAACCATGTACGCCGCGAAATGATGCCATCCAGATCAGTGGCGAAGAAAGCACGAATCCCAAATTGACTAATCCTACGATAATCAGTCTCGACAGCGGCGTTGCGGCGGCTCGGAATACCGTCAGCGACAACGGAACAAGGCACCACGTCGCCGCACAAACATCGGCCAGATGCCAGCCAACCGCCCCCACGAATGTTTCATAGCTGTTATACGGCGTGGTTCGCAACGGAATCCATTGAGAAAGACCTCGCATCAGCGCCATGATCACCGCGAGCAGCGTGATCGCGAGCACAAGTTGACGTAGCGATACTCGCGTCCCACCCGCAAACGAGGCGCGTCTGCCAACCGGGCCAGTCATCGCCTCTCGACTGGTTGGCAGATGCGCAACCCATAGAAATCCAAGAGGAACCACAAGACCGAGCACCGTCAGCGGTGCGAACTGCGGCCAGGCGAAGTAAAAGACGGCGCCGCAATACCAGAACGCAACGTACATGTAAATCCAACACGTGGCAGCCAGTACTCCAATGAGGAGCGAAAGAGCCGCCACCGTTGTTCGGGAAAGCGAGCCTGGAAGGGCGGCGATATTCGCCAGCATCGCCAATTGGCCGAGATAAGTGCCCGACCAGAAAGTCATGCCCGGCGTCATCCTGTTCCAAAGAAACTCCTGTCCAAACTCAGCGAACGTCAGCACGAGCAGTACCCAAGCAAGATTGCAAATGATTAACAGGATTATCCGCTTGGATTCCCGTTGCATTCTGTACGGACTCCGGGCAAGCACACCGTCCTTGGTGCGTTCGTGCATTGGTGGAAAACGGCGACACGTTACGCCCACTTCGCGGCTTGCCCGCTCCGCAGCGCCTTGTTCGCCAGATGCGCCGCTGCCGCGCCGCTGACGCCCGCTTCGGCCGGGCACTGCGGTTTCTTCCGCGAGCGGACGCAGTCGATCCAGTTCGCCAGATGCAGCAGCTCGCCATCGGGCGTGGCGTAGAAGTCCGCGCCGCGCGGCCCGTCGCCAAGCACCAGCTCGCTGGCCTTGAGCTTGCTCCGCCGCTCCGGGATCACCTCGTACCGCCCGCGGTCGATATACAGCGTCGCTTCGCTCCCCATGAACTCGGCCATGGCCCCGTTGCGGGCATTGCTGAACGTCCCCTCGAAATACACTTGCACCTGCTTATCTGGGTACATGAGCAGCGTCTGCACCGTGTCGGGCGTCTCCCAAATCCCCTTGGCCATGTAGTGGTCGCCGATGCTGACCGCACTGGCCGGATGATCGAGGTCGAGGTACCAGTGGACGACGTCCAGGAAGTGGACCATCAAGTCGGTGAAAATGCCGCCGCCAAAATCCCAGAACCAGCGCCACTG
>DASRJP010000374.1:0-3761 GCA_035649415.1 Pirellulaceae bacterium
GCGACTGGAACTGGGCACAAGGAGAGCAATGAGCATCGGCAAGCTCCTCCGGTCGATATCCCCAGCCGACGCAGAGGCGTTCCGGGTGTGGCTGGCAGCGGAAGCGAACGACCGCGACAACGGGCGGGACGAGTTCAGCGATAACACCGTTCGACGCCGGACGGGGATGCCAAGCAGTTCTTCCGGGCACCCCAGAAGCGGCACCTGATCGAGTCAAATCCATTCTCCGGGTTGGCGGTTTGCGAGTGGCTCGGGAATTCACAGGCCGTTGCCCTGGAGCATTATGCCCAGGTCACAGACGATCATTTCCGAGCCGCCACGGGTGAGCCGGTGCGTAGAGCCGAAGCAAAAAGCGAAGCAGAAGCGAAGCAGTTTCCGAAGCAGCAGGCGTCCGCAGAACGTGGCACGAATTCGCAACCGCACGAAAATCGGCAATTTCAGACTATTCGTCCATCTACAATTCGCCTACATCGCGCTCAATCGCGCGGGCCTTCTGGGATAAATCCTTAATCTGGATAGTCCTGGAACCTCTCACGAAACGGCTGGTAAAGTAGATCGGCGAACAGGCAACGGGTGAAGGGAATAGTGAGATTTCACAACCATGGCAACGGCATCTCAGGTCCAATCCGCCCCGTCGCAGGGCAGGCCAATCCGCGTGGCAATCCTGGGTGGCGGCGTAGGGGGCATGACGGCCGCACACGAGTTGATCGAGCGCGGCTTCGAGGTCGCGATCTATGAAACGCGGACGGTTCCGGGCGGAAAGGCGCGGAGCATTCACGTGCCTGATTCTTCCGCGAACGGGAACAAGCCGCTGCCGGGCGAGCACGGCTTCCGGTTCTTTCCCGGCTTCTACAAACACATTCCGGATACGATGAAACGGATCCCGTACGGCAGGAAGCGGGTGTTCGACAACCTGGTACCCACCAGGCATACGCTCATCGCCCGAGCCGAGGGAAAGGGCGACCTCGAGTTTCCTTCACAACCGCCGGCGACGCCGTGGCACATGCTGTCGCACTTGAAGCCCATTTTCAAAAGTGATCTCGGCGTGCCCGATGAAGACCTGCAGTTTTTTGCTTCCCGCCTGCTCATGCTCTTGATTAGCTGCGACGAACGACGCATGCGATGCTTCGAGGAGATGTCCTGGTCACAGTTTGCCGAAGCGGATCAGCGCTCAGCGGAGTACAAGAAATACTGCGCCGACGGCCTGACGCGGGCCCTGGTGGCCTGCCAGGCAGCGAAGATGAGTGCTCGGACCGGCGGCTACATTCTCCTGCAGCTAATGTTCGACCTGGTCCGACCGGGCATGCAGGCCAACCGCGTGCTCAATGGCCCGACCAGTGAAGTCTGGTTCGAGCCCTGGCTCGCCTATCTACAAAAGCGCGGGAAAGAGCAGTTCCAGTTTCACCCCGAGGCGAAGGTCACCCAGATACACTTCTCCAAGGGGCTGATCACGGGCGTGACGGTTCTTGAGAACGGCGCTCCCCAGACCGTCACCGCCGATTACTACGTCGCGGCGCTGCCGGTCGAAGTTCTTGAGCCGCGCACTGATCATTCGACGGCCGATGGCCCGCAACCGCTTATCACCGCGGAGATGAAGGACTTCGATCCTAGCTTGGGCCACCTCGGAAGGCTGGAGACCGAATGGATGAACGGCATTCAGTTCTATCTTGACAAGGACGTGTCGGTGGTCGAGGGCCATACGATGTTTATCGACTCGCCCTGGTCGCTGACGTCGATCTCGCAGAAGCAGTTTTGGCGCGAGGTGGACCTGGCGAAATACGGTGAAGGAAATGTTAAGGGCGTGCTATCCGTTGACATCTCCAACTGGTCCAAGGAGGGGAGCCAGGGGAAAGCAGCTCGGGAGTGCAATCCCGAGGAGATCAAGGATGAGGTCTGGAAGCAGGTTGAAAGCGCCCTGAACGACGACGATCGGAAGGAGCTGAATAACGGCGCCAAGGTGCTGCACTGGTTTCTCGACACGGCGATCCATTTCCCGAATCCGAACGACATGGCGAATGCGGAACCGCTGCTGATCAACACAGCCGGTTCCTGGAAACATCGCCCGGAAGCCGTCACGCGAATCAAGAATTTTTTTCTGGCAGCCGACTTCGTTCGTACCCACACCGACCTGGCCACGATGGAGGCTGCCAACGAGGCCGCCCGCCGGGCGGTCAACGGCATTTTAAAGGCATCGGGCTCGAAGAAGCGGCGGTGCAAGGTGTGGCCGCTGGATGAGCCGTGGGTGTTTGCCCCGCTGAAATATTACGACCAGCTGCAATTCCGCCGGCATCCCGACCGCCCACCGGGTCGGATACTCATTTCGATCGTGGTGTGGCTGGCCATACCGATCTGGATCGTCATGCGGCTGGCATGGCAAGCATACTTCCTGATCGTCGATGGGTTGGTATCGCCCGCCTGGCAGTGGTGGCTGCGCACCTTTTGGAGATCTTGAGGCGGGAGAATCTTCAGTCGGCAAAGCCCGGCATATATAGGGTCGTCATGCGCTGATGATTGCGGATCCTCTGTTGCTCCATCCAGTCAACCGCTTGTGCCATGAGCAAACGTCCCTCGTCGCCGCCGACGAGTTGTCCCCGGCGCCACCGCGCCGCCGCGGCGAACAATCTCATGTCGGCGGAGTCAAAGCCGGCTGCCGCTCGTTCGAGACGTTGGACGGCTTCCGACTCATATCCGCTGGCGGCCGCCAAAGCGGCCCGGATCCGCTCCGCCAGCGGCTGAGACCAGGGCAAACTCTCTTGCTCGATTCGGCGCACGTCGTGGCGGGCAGATCGCATGAGCGGCCCTGGATCAGCTGCTTCGCGGGCAGCCGCGAGTGCACTGCGGGCGCGCAAGTCGCGCATGAAGAGCCGTACGGTCTGCACGCGCAAGAACAGGGATCTCTCCAGATCCGGCCATTCGCTGCTGATGATCCGCCAGGCGGCGGCCCCGTCACCCCGATAGAGGGCGATCTGAATCCGGCCCATCAGCCCCGTGAGGTGCTGGACGTGGAATCCGCGATTTGACCAGAGCGCCATCACCTCCTGCATTTCACGCTCGGCTCCCTGGGGGTTGTCGGCTGCCAGCCAGGTCAAATGGCCGACAAAGGTGCCTAGGTTCGTGGCGGCATACAAGTCGCCGCGCTCGCGCGCCTCCTGGAGCAAGATCGGCAGCCGGCGGGTCAGCTCGGCCACTTCGCCCAGGAAGAACAAGGACCAATTGGAAAACGAGTGGGCCGTATCCAGTTCCCAGGCCACGCCGGTACAGCGGTCGCGAAAGATGGCTTCCGCCTTTTCCGAAAACTCCCGGCCGTCTTTCCAGCGGCCTTCCATATAGCCGGCAATGCCGCGGCAAAGCATAACCAGCCCCAGGGCGTGCGGATGACCAATCCGCTGTGCCAGGATATTGGCGGCATCGATTAACCGGGCAGTGGTGTGGCGTGCTGGAACGCCGCCGGTGGAAGTGTGAGCGGCCTCCCAGGCCAGCGCGCGTGCGATGCGATAGGGTTCACCGCTGCGCAGCGCCAAGAGCAGATTCCGCGCCTGAAAATCGGCCCCACGAATCGTATCGACAATGCTCAAACCCACGGCCGCCGACCAGCAGATGTCGATCCGGGTCAAGTTTTCGGCCGAGACCTGGCTGCTGTCGCGTTCTCGAAATCTCAGGCCGCGCAGCCGCAGTTGCGCCCGCCGCCAGAGGAGCGACCAGAGCGCTTGCCTGGGGGTGCGTGCCAGTCGGAGACCGACGCTATCGAGCACTGTACCTAG
>DASRJP010000375.1:0-13852 GCA_035649415.1 Pirellulaceae bacterium
GTCGAACGGCCGCCCCTAACTGCGTTACGTGGCTGACACGCGCGTATCCGCCGGTCGTGTATCAGCTTCGATGGCGCCCGGCTCCGGCGGCGCCGCGTGTCCGCGATGGCTGGCCACTACCTGGGTCAGTTCCGCTCCAAAAAACAGGATCATTGACGAGTAATAGATCCAGAGCAGTATCAGCGCGAGCGATCCGGCGGCGCCGTAAGTCGAAGCAACGTTCGAGTACGACAAGTAGAGACTAAGGGCGAATTTTCCCAGCACGAACAGGAACGCGGTCACCGCCGCGCCGATCCACACGTCGCACCAGCCGATCCGCGCATCGGGAACGTATTTGAGCAGCGCCGCGAAAACCAGCGTGATGATGACGAAAGACACGCCCAGGTTTACCGCTTCCAGTACTTCCGACGATAGCCAGTCGGGCGCCAAGCGATCAATGATTCTCCCGAATGCCGTCAGCAGCCAGCTTATTACCAGGGATGCGAGCAGCAGAAAGACGATGCCCAATAGCATTCCAAACGAAAGCAGCCGCTTGAGCAGAAACGTCCGCACGACGGGCTGATTCGGGTCGGGCGTCACACCCCAAGCACGGTTCAGTGCCGTCTGGAGCTCGAGCATCACGCCGCTGGCGCCCAGGAGCAGCACGAAAAATCCAATGACCGAGGCCACGATGCCGCGGCCCGGCTTGCCGGCCTGTTCGAGCATCGTGGCGATTTGCAGCGCACCCTCGCGCCCCACCGCGTCCTCGAAGTAAGTCGTCAGGCTCTCGACCGTCTGATCGCGGCCGGCAATGAGTCCGGCGATGGAGACCACGATCACCAGCAGCGCCGGCAGCGAAAAGACGGCATAGTACGCCATCGCTGCTGCCATCCGCGGACACTCGTCGCTGACGAACTCTTCGATCGCTTTCCTTAAGAGGACGAGCACGGGGTAAACTCCTGCGGCTGGCGAGGGCCAATCTCATACGTTCAAATTGCATGCCGAAACCGCGTCCCATGAGCAAAAACCGCGGAGGATCGACATGAAACCTGCTGTGGCAGCGATCGTTGGAACCCTGCTGCTCCAGGTGGTTGCAGCCGCAACTCTGGCCGGCGAACCCGTTGGCGGCTGGCGCGGCAATCGCACCGGGCTGTGGCCTGAGGGCAATCCGCCGCTCGTGTGGCGGCGGATTGCCAAGGGGGCCATGGAAGGGCTCCGCTGCCAGGGTGGCAAACCGGCTGGCGGCAACGCGGCGGACGCCCCGCTTGTCGAGAAAGGGCTGCTGCGCGATTGGCTGGTGCTCGGCCCCTTCCCGGTTGAGGACTCGGATCGAGACTTTGACCGTGATCCGCTCGGCGGCGAAGCGGCTGTCCAGCCAGCGGTGGGGGACACGCTCGCGGACCGCAGTTGGCAGCGGGCGACCGTGCCGCCGGACGACTTCATGGTCTTTGGCACCGCGGAGTTGCCCTGGCTTGATCTGGCAAAGGCCGTGGGTTTTGCGCGCAACCAGGTTGCCTATGCCCACACGTATCTGCATTCGCAGCGCGGCGGCAAAGCGCGCATCGTCGTCGATCATGGTGAAGGGCTCAAGGCGTGGGTCAACGGCAAGGAGGTCTATCGCTTGCCGCAGCGCAAGATCGCATTGGGCTTCTACACGGCCATTAGCCGCCACGAGCTTGAGTGCCTGCGCCAATCGTCGTCCAAATTCGACGTCGAACTGAAGCCGGGGTGGAATCGGCTGCTCGTCAAGCTGAGCTCGCCGAGTCGGGAAGGGTTCACCGACATGCGCTGCTGCCTGCGCGTGATGGACCCGCCCGACGTGTCCTATGAGAGCCAGAACATCGCGTGGCTGACTGAGCTGCCGGCCCGCAGCACGTCCACGCCGATCGTCGTCGCCGACCGCATCTTCGTAATGGCCGAGCCCGACGAGCTGCTGTGCCTGGACAAGCAGAGCGGGCGGATTCTGTGGACCGCTTCCCACAGCTACTATGGCGCACTTACCGACGAGGAACGAAAGGGGCTGCCAGCCCTGGAGCAGCAGGTCGCGCCGTTGGTGGCGCAGCTCAAAGCCGAGCCAGACCGCACGCGGCGGATCGAGCTGCGGGCCAAGATTCAGGAGTCGCTGCTGGCGATCGACAAGCAGCAGTTTGAGATTCTCGGCAACGACCACTTCTCGGCCCACTTCGGCATCGTCGGCTTCACGATGTCCACGCCCATCAGCGACGGCGAGCACATCTTCGTCTGGTGCGGCAACGGTGTGGCCGCGTGCTACGACCTTGCGGGCCGTCGCCAATGGATCACGCGCATCCACGCTGGAGAGTTGACCTACGCGTCGTCTCCCGCCTTGGCCGATGGAGTGCTGGTCGTGTTTTTGAATCACCTGTACGGGCTCGACGCCAAGACGGGAAAGCTCTTATGGGAACAGCCCAAGATTCACAAAAACGTGGCTTCGCTGCTGCCTGCGCGATTGTCGGGCAAAGACGTCGTTGTCACGCAGCAGGGGGAGGTAATCGATCCCGTAAACGGCGCGCTGCTCTTTCGGCCGCGCGGTCAAACCTCGGGTGACACCGGCTGGTCGCCGCCGGTCATCCTGGGTGAGACGATGTACTTTCCCAAGTACGGCGTTGCGCAACTGAACCTGTTTGATTTCACAAATGCTGCGACTGCCAACTGGAAGCCCAAGGAAGTGGCCTCGATTGGAATGCCGGGCGAAATCAACCGCGGACCAGACGGGCAGTGGCTGGATCGCTGGACGGCTGGCTCGCCACTGATCCACGAGAAACTGGCTTATGTTGTGGATATGTATGCCGTGCTCTATGTCCTCGACCTGGAATCGCAGAAGCTCGTTTCTCGGCAGCAGCTCGACTTGCGGGGCTTCACGCATTACAACGCGCTGGCCGTGGCCGCCAGCCCGACGCTGGTGGGCAACCAGCTACTCGTGCTCGACAATCAGGGAACAACGCTGGTTTTCGAGCCCGGTCCCACTCCCAAGCTCGTCGGCCGCAATGAAATCCAGACGCAGCTTGACCGCGCGTGGCCTGTGCCGGCTCAGGAGACGCTCGCCTACGCCCCGCCGATCGTGGACGGCAATCGGCTCTACCTCCGTGGCGAGCGATATCTGTATTGCATTGGGGAAAGGTAAATGCCGTCCGGCCAGCCCAGACGCTGAGCTAGAATGCAACGGGGAATCACAGGGTGAATTGGCAATGCAGATGACCCGCCGTCTTCGATCATGGCGATTTCAGTTCCGCCTCCGCACACTGCTGCTGGTCGTCACGTTCTTATCGCTCTACCTCGGCAGCTATCTAGCACTGCGCCGGCCGATCATCTTAGTAGAGGAGAGTATTGGAGGATTAATAGTGTCTGGACGCCGCGAACCCGATTATCGATTCGCTCGGCCAGTTTGCCGTATCATCTTTGGACCAATTGCGTGGTTGGACTGCCGACTGAGGCCTGAGTATTGGGGTCCGTACAGCGAGTGGGCGGATTACTGACGTTTCGGTACCCATTGTAGAGCGCGAAAATCTTGCGTCCCTCCCATCCCTTGCCGATAATGTTCCAGAGGATAAACTGCCGCTGATTTAACCCGGAGTGCTGCAATGCCGCCGGATGGGAATGACTGCCGACCGCCCGCCCTGGGTCTGGCGGGACTCCTCGGCCGCCGTGATCTCTTGCGCGTCGGTTCGCTGAGCATTGCCGCCAGCGCTGTGCCGGCAAT
Source organism: Pirellulaceae bacterium (assembly GCA_035649415.1). Taxonomy (GTDB): domain Bacteria; phylum Planctomycetota; class Planctomycetia; order Pirellulales; family Pirellulaceae; genus DATKDU01. The sequence continues at coordinate 3,698 of DASRJP010000375.1, forward strand.
GTTTTTTGATTCTGCGGCGGCTGCCGAGCAAAAGAAGCCCGCGGCCGATCAAGGCAAGGCCAAGAGCGTCATCTTCCTGTGGATGGCTGGCGGCGTCACGCACATCGATTCCTTCGATCCCAAGCCCGAGGCGCCGGTCGAATACCGCGGCATTCTCGACGTCATCGACACCAGCCTCCCCGGCGTGCGGTTCTGCGAAACGCTGCCGCACCTGGCGAAAATGGCCCACGAACTGTGCGTGGTCCGCAGCTTTTCGCACGACAGCGACGACCACCTGCTGAGCCAGGTGTATACGCTGTCGGGGCGGAAGGTGAACATGACGCAGCTTTTCAGCGAGCCGAACATCGGCTCGATCATCTGGCACCTGCAGGGGCCGCGGAACGGACTGCCGGGATACATTGCCGTGCCGGGGATCACGCGGCCGGGACCGCCGCCGTACAACTTCTTCGTCGGCGGCTGGATGGGGAGCCAGTACGCGCCGTACTGCCTCGGCGGCCTCCCCGAAGAGCCCGATTTCACCGTCGGCGAAAAGCTCTTCGATCCGCCGGCCCAAGTCACCGAGGATCTCAAGCCCAAATCGCTGGCGCTCTCGGGCGAGGTTCCTCTGGCGCGGCTGGAGGGGCGCACGAACCTGCGGCTGTCACTCGACCGGGCACTCAGGTCGCTGGAACAGAGCGACCTGATGCGGGGAGCGGACGGGCAGTTTCACAATGCCGTGCGGCTGCTCACCACGCCCAACGTGCGACGGGCCTTCGAGGTCGATGACGAGCCGGACAAAGTGCGCGAGGTCTACGGCCGGACGAAGATCGGCGGCCGGTGTTTGCAGGCCCGGCGGCTGGTCGAGGCCGGCGCGCGGTTCGTGATGGTCGATTACGGCTACGACCCCGACTACGGCAATATCTGGGACAATCACAACGCCCCGGTGCAGAAGCACCCGCCGATCCAGCAGATGTGCCGCCGGGGGTACCACCTGGCGGGAATGGACAAGGCGTTCGCCGCACTGATCGGCGATTTGCGGGACCGAGGGCTGCTGGAGACGACGCTGGTGGTGTTCCTCACCGAGTTTGGCCGCACGCCCAAGATCAATCCGGCCGGCGGGCGGGACCACTGGGGGAAATGCGGGTCGATCTTCTTCACGGGGGCTGGCATCAAGACCGGCCAGGTGATCGGCGAAAGCGACCGGACCGCCTCCCGGCCGCTGACCCACCCCTACGGCCCGGCCGACCTGGCGGCGACGATTTATTACTCCTTGGGGATCAACCCAGAAGGCTTTGTGTACGATATCCAGAACCGGCCGCGGCCGATTCTGGACCATGGCGAGGTGATGAAGGAGGCCTTGCGGTAATCCCCGAACGTTGGGTCCCCGGCCGCATATCTAAAGAACCGATTGAAAACCCAACTCCAGGGCCAATAATGGAGCCTGTGGAGCGAAGAGTCGGGCAAGTCCAAATATCAGCCGCTTACTCGCGGGGAGAACATCCATGTTCAAGGTGTGCCCCATTTGCCAGCAGCAAGTTCCGGTTTACGAGTGGGCGGTTCACGAGATGCAGCATCGCGGGCCGATGCAAGCGGCGCCCCTGGTCCAAGGTCACAGCGGTCCGGCCGCCCTGCCGATCCAGCAAGCGGCCGCCAAAGCTCCGCGGATCTATCATCATCCCCGCTGCGGACACGCGACGGCACTGCCCGACGCTGCCGTGTACGCCCAGTTACAGGATCCGTTTCGTTCGAGTGACCAGGCGTATTGCTCCGGTTGCAAAGGATATGTTCACAACTCAGAGTTGTTCTGGGAGGGGACCAGTGAGTCGCTGCTGGCTTCCGATCGGCGGCAAAAGGCTGAGTACATTCGCGCCCATGCACTAAACCCCAATGATTTCGTGTGGGATGCCACGGGGCCAGTGCGCCGCAAGTCGCAGACCAACTGGGGCATGATCGTCGGAGTCGGCATTGGCGGCGTGGCCTTGGTGCTGCTGCTGGGCGTCGGCCTGGTGATCGCCCTAGTCGTCAATTCGGTCCGAAGTGCGGCGGCCAGGAGGGAGCCGTTTGCGGCGCCAGCCGCTCCCGCGGGACTGCCGATCGTTCCGCAGCCGGTGGGAGGTGCGCCGTTTGGGCAGGCGAACGACTTCGGCGACGTTCGCATTCGTCAAGACGACGTCTTTGAGCAAATGCGCAAACAGCAGGAGGACATTCGCAAGCAGCATGACCAGATGATAAAGGATTTGCAAGACAAACTTCGGGCCCCAGGTTTTGCTGAACCGCCCGGTTTAGAGCCGCCGCAGTTTCCTGGAAGCGGATTGCCTGGTTTCGGGGGAAGCGATCCGGCCGCCGATGCTCGCCGCAGGATAGAAGAGTTGCGGCAGGATTCACAGCGTCGCGTCGACGAGATTCGCGAGCGCAGCCGCCAAAGACAGGAAGAGATCAGGCAGCGGATGGAACGGAATCGGCCGCAGTTTCCGTAGGTATCCGCCGAAAACGGCGAGAGGGCGGCTGCATGCGGGCCTTCATTAGGGGACCATTCATGTTGGCTAGTGGGTCCTGGCGCAGAATCGCATTGTGTGTGGGGTGCATATTATTCACTGGCCTCGTTGGCTGCGAGCCGCCGAAAATGCCCGCGACTGGTGGGCTGGTATCCACGCAAAACCCGGATTCCCAGACGCCGCAAATTGCCATTACCGAGCCAACCAGTCCTCCATCAAGTTTGGATCCAGTCCAGGTCGCTGGCGCGCCGATCGAGGACCAGTCGCTGTTGGCAAATCCAGAGTTCCCACCTCCTGGCGGTCCGACGGCTTCCGCGAACTCCAAATCGCCACCAGCGGCCAGCACAGCCATCGCGGCTAATCCGGGCCTGATCCCGGTCGATCAGATCGGCAAGGCAGCCGCGCCAGGGCAGGGCAGGCCGCAAGGCACACCGGCATCTGCAGCGTCTACAGCCGCCCCTTCCGGAGTTCCTCCCATCCACTTGTCGGCTGGCATTGCCGTGCCGCAGAGCTTGCCGACGGGCACGCAGATGGGAGTGAGCGTGGATTACGCGATACGCGGCGCGCTCAACCGTTCCTCCCGCTACGTGCTGGTGGTTTCATCAGACGGAGGGGGCGACGTGGAGGCGGAAGTACGGCTGGCCGTCAGCGGCACCTTTCAAGACTTTGTCCCCAAGCTGCGACCGGACGATCGGCCGTTCAACTGCCGGATCGACGAGATTACCCCAGGAGGCAGGCGGGTGAGGGCCAGCAATGTGGCGCCGCTACAGACCAACTATTAGCGGATCATGCGTCACTTCACGCGCGTCATCTCAAACAGGTTCGTCGCCTGGGGCCCCAGAAATCCCTCGAATCGAACGCGTTTGCCTGTTTGCGGATCGACATATTCGTCGCGCTGCGCCAGCTCAAAGTACGCATAGCTCCAGGGCATCTTTCGCGCCGCGCCGTTGTCGAGCACATCGACATCGATATTCACGGCTTCCGTCGCGCTCTGCCGCAGCTTGCTGCCGCGCTGGCCTTCGATTTCCTTTTTCATCGGCACGCCCGCGGTGGAAAGTGCCGCGATCGTCTTTTCAATGTCGTCGAGCGCCGGAACGCCGTGCGAATTGATCAGCGACGTGAAATGGTTGACGTTATAGCCGTGCACGAGAACCCAGGCGGCATATTGGCTGGCGGAGTTGAGTGTCGCCACGTCCTCTCGTGTCGGAACACGCCAGGGCAGCTCGTGGAACCAGGCTACCGCGGCACGCAGCATTTGACTGTAGTCGGAACGCGATTGGTCAAGCCGTGTCAGTGCCGCCAGCAATTCCTCGGCAATCGCCGGTCGATGGCTGCCCAGCGTGCGGTTGATGATCTTGGCGGCCGCCGGATCCAGTTCCCAAACCTTCAGCTCGGAGACAAATAGCTTGGGGAGCTGGGGATTGGGGTGCTGGAAGTGGATCGCAGTGAGCTGCTTGTCCTCAAAGTGGTAATTTCCGGCAGCTCGATAACCAAGGGCCTCGAAGATTCGCGAGACGCTGGCAATGCCGGTGTGGGGCTGCTGGCAGGCGAAGGTGCGAAAGGCGATATGGTCGTTGAAGAAGGTCGCGCCCGAATTGCGGATCACTTGCTCGTAGGTCTGCACGTAGGAGACGCGCTGGCGGTAGCGGTCCCAGAGTTGATCGAACAACTCGGCGAGAAACTTTTCCCGCGGCGTCGTGACGCGAATCATTCCATGAGGTCCAGTGGACATGGCGCAGGTTCCTTTTGCGGCGGACGTATGGAGCGCCGGTCTGGCTCGGTCGATAGGCCGGCGTTGAGCGTTGCCAATTATACGATTGGCTTGTTCCCAAGGACCGCTGGCCGGAACAATCGATTACGTCGTTATTTCAAGCGCGGGGAGGCAAGCCGGAAAAATGAAAGCCGACCTTCCGATCAGGATTTGCTTTGGTAACAGCGAGCTACACTTTCGCGGCCCCGCGCAAAGGCCGCTGGGAGCGGTAGTTGCGCAATCGGTGCCGCCGGCGGTGGATTGTCGGCCAGATTAGTCCTGCTGCGGCGAATACCACAGAAATGGCACGCATCGCGTCCTTAAACGCGAATAGCGACGGTTAACGGCGGTTTATCATCCACTAGCGTTTGCAGGTGGGAGAGAGAATCATGTTGCCCCTGGCTCAACTTAGCGACATTCCCTGGCAGGTGTGGTTCGTGATCGGCGTCGCCCTGGCAGTGATGTTTGCCTTCACGTTCGTCCTCACCCTGATCAAGCAGTTCAAGCGCTGCCCCAGCAACCGCGTGCTGGTAATTTTCGGACGCACGGGAAAGGGGGGCCAGGCCAGCAAATGCGTTCACGGCGGCTTCGCGTTCGTCTGGCCGCTCGTGCAGGATTATCGGTTCCTGAGTCTGGAGCCCATTCAAATTGAAGTGCCGCTTCGCGGTGCTCTGTCGGCCGAAAACATCCGCGTGAACGTCCCCAGCGTGTTTACGGTCGCGATCGATACCAAGCCCGAGGTGATGCAGAACGCGGCCGTGCGGTTGCTCGACTTGCCGGTGCAGGAGATTCGCAAGCAGGCGGAAGAAATCATCTTCGGTCAGCTACGCCAGGTGATCGCCTCGATGGGTATCGAGGAAATCAACCGCGACCGCGACAAGTTCCTCGAGCACATCCAGCACTCGCTCGAGCCGGAATTGGCAAAGATTGGCCTCCAGCTCATCAACGTGAACATCACCGACATCACGGACGAGTCGGGATACATCGACGCCATCGGCCAGAAGGCCGCCTCGCTGGCGATCCAGCAGGCTCGCGGCGACGTCGCCGACAACGAGAAGATGGGTGAAACGCGCGTCGCCGGCGCCGAACGCGACAAGTCGATCCAGGTCGCTAGCGCCCGCAAGGAACAGTCGATCGGCACCCGCGAGGCCGAGCGCGAGCAGGCCGTCCGCCTGGCCACGCTCGAAAAGGAACAGGTGATCGGCGAGAAATCCGCCGCCTTCGAGCGTGAAGCGTCCGTGAAGGATTCCGAGCGGCAAATGCGCGTCCAAGTCGCCGAGGCCGATGCCGGCGCGATCGACGGTGAGAACCAGGCGGCCGCCCGCGTGGCGGCTTCCAAGGCGCAGTTGGCCATCAAGCAGGCCGAAGCCTACGAACTGGGCGAAGGACGCCGTAAGCAGGCGGAGGCGGCAGTCATGGAGGTGCAGAACCGGGCGCTGGCCAAAGCCGCGCTGGCCGAGGCCGAGCGGGCCGAAGCCGAGCAGCGGGCCAAGTTGGAAGCCCCTGCCAAGGCGCAGAAGGCCAAGCAGATCGTCGAAGCCGAAGCCGCCGCGGAGAGGCGCAAGATCGAAGCCGAAGCCGAGGCGAAGGCGATTTACCTGAAGCTCGAGGCTGAAGCCCGCGGTCAGTACGAAATCCTGGCCAAGAAAGGCGAGGGCCTCCAGCGGATCGTGGAAGCCTGCGGCGGCGCGACGCCCGCCTTCCAGATGCTCATGCTCGAGCACCTTGACAACCTGGCGGAAGCCTCGTCCAGGGCCATCTCGAACATCAAGTTCGACAAGGTGGTCGTCTGGGAAGGTGGCGGCAACAGTGGCCGCTCCAATGTCGGCGACTTCCTCAGCGGCATGGCCCGCACCCTGCCGCCCATGATGCAGGTAATGAAGGACATCGGCGGCGTGGAGCTGCCGGAGTCGCTGGTGAAGCTGGGAGGCGACAAGCCCGATACCGTCGCCGCCAGTCCCGCTCCGACAGCGCCCAAGGAAGAAGGCCCCGGCAAGAAGCCCGCGGCCGGTAAAGCCTAGCGGCTCGACGGAACAAGCCGCCAAGCGATCAGGAATTCTCCGGCGTCTTGGCCGGAGAACGACCCAAGCTCAGCGACCCGGCGCACGGGACGCAACGATTGCAACCGCGACGCTCCCGCCGGGTTCTCTGCAGCGCATGGTTAGGCGACTTTGGTTTCACTGAGTTCGCTGAGGCGCAACCAAAGCTCCTCGTATCGGCGCAGAGTGAAGTCCAAGCCGGGGATCGAGCGGTCAACGTGTTTGAGGTAGTGAGCCCGCTCATGGGAAAAGTAATATAGATGCCGCTCCTCATTGGTCTCTCCGATGAGGGAGGGAACGTTGTGCAGGTGCTCGGACTCGACGGCGCAGTATTCGAGGTGTCCGAGGGCTGCGGAATCGCGAATCCGCAAGAGGCCGTGGTGAAGTATCTGCACATAGATGGAATCGCGTTCAGTCATTGCGCGTGTAAATTGCCTAACCCTCCTTGGCAGGAGTTTCTGCAGACCGCGGTCGGTCCTTTTCTCCCTCGCGGCGTGGCGGCGCGCGACCTCCGGGCGGCGGCAGCGGGGGACCTCCGCCGGGAGGTGGTTTTATTCCGCGACCAGGCTCTGCTCCGGTTCCGGTAGGCCGCCAAGCGCCGCCGCGAAACCGGTCGCGATTGTAGAGCTGAATCAACTCGCGCCTCATCTGCCGCGGCTCGAGTTTTTCCACGCGCTGGCGATCTTCCGCCTTGAGAGTCGCATAGAACTTGCTGAGTTCCTCGTCGCTGGGGGGCGGCGGAGCATAGCGGGCGTAAAACGAATACCGCGCGCAGGCCATCACGAGACTTCTGCGGTTCTCGTCCGTCTTTTGCGTGGTCAGCTCGTACTGCAGCGTCGGTGACAACTGCGTCGCCAGCGTCGCAAAGTCCGCTTCCGAGGGGACCACGGGCGGGGATTCGTTTTGCGACCGGCGATAGGCGAAGACAGCGCGCATCAGCAGATGCCGGCGCATTTGCGGATTTGGGTTGGAAACTATCAGCGCGGAAGCGCGAGGATCCATCTTGGCCAGAATCTCGTCCTGGCGACGCGTTACAAAATCCTCCATCCAGGAATAGATGGTGTGGATGTCCTCCTTTTCGAGCTGAAACGACAGATCGAGGAAGTGCGATTCGATCTGCTTCTGCTGAAGCTCCCTGATCTTTGCCAGACGTTTGTCGATTGGCAGCTCCATCAATTCAGCTTGCTGGGCGGATGTCAGCGTCATCAGCCAGTGGTTGTACCGCTCGAGTACTCCGAACATCCGATCCCCGTTGGGCTGACTCGTCAGCTCGCCGTGAAGCTTGCGCAGCCGGTCCTGCTCCGCGGCTGAAAGCGCGTCAAATCGCTCCTTCTTCTGCAGCAGCTTGACCTTGTGCTCCGGCGTCATGGCATCGATGCGGGCGGCGGTTTGGGCGTAATCGTCCTTGGATGCCGTCGGGGGCGCAGCCTCGAGGCGCGTGGCGGAAAGCACAGCGAGCGCCATGGCAACGTACACTGCGGTCTGCTTATAGCTCGTCATTTTCCAGCTCCGCAGCAAACAGACCGCTTTCGTCGAGAGCTTTCAGAAATTCCAGGCTGTCGGCATTCCGGTATTCATCGACGCGCTCGATCACCGGCAAGTCGCGGGCAAGTTGCCGGTCCGGGCGCGACAAGACATACGTCAATACTGCAAAGCCTGCCGCGGCCGATGCCACGCCGCACGCGGTCCAGGCGATCCAGCTCCACAGCCGCTTGCGGACTTGCCTTTGCTTCTCGTGCTCGACGTCCTGGGCGGTGTTCACCGCCACAAATTCCACTGTCGTGCGGGTGAATGCCTCGCTGGCGTCCGCGCGTCCCAGCACGTCCAGCGCGTCCCAGGTCCGCTGGAGCAGTCGCAGCCGCGTGCGAAAGGCAGCGTCTGCCGCCAGCTGCTTCTCCACCCGAAAGCGATTTTCGGCATCCAGCTCGCCGTCCATGTAGGCAACGAGTTCCTCGTCCACGCCGGAAACGTCGGGCAATGCGGGTTCGCTGCTCATGAAATGGATTCCGACGGCAGAGGACCGGACTCATCGCCACGCGAGAGAGGAGCTGCCTGATCTGGCCGAACTCCTTCCTCGACGTACGGTGTGAGAATCCGCTCCAGGTTGACTCGAGCTCGCGACAACAGCGATTTGATCGCCTGGACGCTCAATCCCATCGTTTGCGCGATGTCTTGATAACTCATCCCCTCGAATTTGGATAGCAACAATGCCAAGCGCTGCCGCTCGTTGAGCGCTTCCAGCGCCAGCCGCACGATCTGGGCCGACTCCGCCTTGTCCAGGGCGCGTGTCGGCATCAGTGCGCTGGCCGCTTTGGCCATTTGGTCCAGTCCAAACGGATTGGTATCCGATCCGTTGATTTTGTCTGGCACGCCCACTTCGCGGCGCCGCGACTTGCTCCGCAGCGCGTTGCTGGCGACGTTGTTGGCGATCGTAAACAGCCATGTGGAAAATCGCGCCTCCGGCGCATAACGCTTGCGAGCCCGAAAGACTCGCAGGAAAACTTCCTGCGCGAGATCCTCCGCCAGCTCGCGATTTCCCACGAGGTGCTCTAGCACCGTGATCAGCCGCGACTGGTACCGCAGGACCAGTTCCTCGAACGCCGCCGACGATGCCACAGCGCCGCCATCGCGCACCTGCAGCATCAGCCGCACGTCGGGGTCTTGCAGCTCATACCGCTGAGGCTGGGGCTGGGCGACGGACAAAGGGTCTCGTCCTGGTTCGGGGATTTGGGGGAAAGCAGGCCAATGCGTTTAAGTCTATTCCATGCCGCTGTTTGCAGCCAGGGAACCGAGCTGCGATCCGCCATCTCCGTGAAATTCAAACACCGCGCTTGGGCGAGAGTTCCGCTGGCTGGTTGCTCGGCTATCCGCACAAGTTCAATAAGCAACCTTATCCGCCTTGGCGCGCCATTCAGCAAACAATGCCGCGGCCTGTTCGTCCGCCAGCAGTTGCAAGGACAAGGATCGCGACGCGGCCGGTAGCAGCAGCTCGCGGCGAATGAAATCGTCGTCGAAATCGACCGACGCGGCGGCACACGGGCATCCGTAATACACTCGCTCCAGCCGCGCCCAGTAGATTGCCGCCAGGCACATCGGGCAAGGCTCGCAGCTGGCGTACAGCTCGCACCCGGCCAGCGAAAAGGTTTTCAGTTGCTGGCACGCATCGCGGATGGCAAGGATTTCGGCATGGGCTGTGGGATCGTTTGTGGAAGTGACCTGGTTGCAGCCGCGGCCGACGATCTGCCCCTCCTTGACGACCACCGCGCCGAACGGACCGCCGCGATTGGCCCGCATCCCGTCGCGGGCCAGATCGATTGCCGCAGACATGAAGGAAGAATTCATTCGCCGAGGACTGATTAAAGCGTCGGTCCCACCTGCCACGGCACAAACTCCTCGTCCCCAATGCCGTGGATTTCGCTTTTGGTCTTCTCGCCGCTGGCGACGGCCAGGATTTTCTCGAATATCTCGCGGCCGGCGTCCGCGACGCTGCGGCCGTGCAGAATTTCGCCGGCATTGATATCCATGTCGCCCTCCATCCGCTCGTACATCGGCGTGTTGCTGGCGACCTTGATGCTCGGCGTCGGCTTGAGGCCGATGCAACTGCCGCGGCCCGTCGTGAAGACGATCACATTGCAGCCGCCAGCCATCAGCCCGGTCACGCTCGGCGGATCGAAGCCGGGCGTGTCCATCACCACGAAGCCCTTGGCCGTGACCGGCTCGGCATATTGATACACCTCGGTCATCGCGGTGCTGCCCGCTTTGGCGACCGCCCCCAGCGACTTCTCGGCAATCGTGGTCAGCCCCCCTTCCTTGTTGCCGACCGACGGATTGCTGTCGATCTCCACGCCATACAGGCTCGTGTGCCAGAGCCACCACTGGATCCGCTCCAGCA
>DASRJP010000376.1:0-14413 GCA_035649415.1 Pirellulaceae bacterium
AAGCCGCTCCACGACAAATAGAAAGGCCAGCCGTTTTGTGCCGCGGCGGCGTTCACGCGCTCCTGCACGCGCAGCCCCCAAAAGAGGCCAAACAAATCGCGAAACGCCAGCCAACAGTGGTCCAGCGAGTGCCGTACACGACGTGCGGGCGCAGGTGTTGTCCAAATCACAAAGGCGGCAGCCGCAAAGCATCCCAGGCTCACCAAACCGGGATCGGTTTCCAGTAGTGGTCTTCCCAGCAGGGGGAGATTTTCAGCGAACAGGATAACTTCTCCCAGCACAACAAGCAGGCTCCCCCAAACGAAGCGCGTCGGCACGTAATTTAGCGCAGGGAGCAGGATCAAGACCCACAGAATCGCACCTCGCAGGTCGGCGAGCTGATACCCCGTTCCCCGCCCGAGCGTCAGCGACAGCATCGACGGCAGGGACATAATTCCCCACAGCGCCAGGACCACAAAGTTCCAGGCACGATTCTGGGGCCGCTTCGCTCCCAGCACCGCCACCGAAGGGCAAAGCGTCAATGCTCCCGCGATAAACCGGGCCGCCAGCAGCCACGGCGCTGCGGCCTCCTGACACTGGAGCGAGATTTCTACCAGTCCCAGGCCGCTAACTCCCCCCAGGCACCACAGCCAGGGACCAATCAACGTCGTCTGCTTCGCCACCGGCCATGCCAGCAACAGCAGAAAGACGGCGATTCCCGTCAATGCCGCCGCGATGGCCAAGCCGAAGGGGCCGCGTGGTATTCCCGCGCTGATCGCCAGGATCGTCGGCGCGGCCAAATTCGACATAAGCGATACGAGTGGAACAATCCGAGGTCAAATCCACTACCACCATGACGCATGATACCGTCGCGAGCCATCGCCTCAAGGCGACGATCCGCATTGCCGCTATCGGCGGACCTTGGGCGGGGAAATTGCTGCAAAAAAACGACATCCGCGTTTGGTTGGGAGGGGCGCAAGCAAGATGTTTCTCTTAGCGACCGTCTCGCGCTGCGCAGCGACTGGAAGGCTGTCGTGCCCGCGCTTTGCCGGGTGCCCCCGTCGCAGCCGCCAATACAACGGATGTCCGAAAAAAGGAGTGTCACATGAAGTGGTATGGATGGACGATTCTTTCGCTCGTGCTGACGACAGCGGCCGTGACCTCCGTCGCGGTTGAGCCGCTGGGGTCGCAGCGTTCGCCCACGTCCGCGCGACGGGGCTATTTCCGTCCCGCCGTCGTCGAGCAGACCAACGTAACGGCCCAGCCAGAGCGGATCGGCTCGGAAACGCCGGTCCTGTACCGGCAGGCAACCTGGAACATCTGGGCGGGGACGTACAACGGCTACGTCTATACGCCCGACGCTTGTGATTACCGGCCCCCCTGCATCGACGATTTGTGGGACGGCTATCAGCAGCACTACGCCCGCTGCGACGGATTGCATTGGGGCGGCCGCTTTTGGGGATGCCACCAATGCGGATACTGCGGCCTGTTCGGCCATCACGGTTGCGGGCATCACGGCGGATGCGGCTGCGGCAAGGCCGTCGGCTGCGATTCGTGTGCGGCCAAGGTCCCCGACTGCGGAATTGCGTCCAAGCCAAGCTGCGAAGCTGAGCCGGCTTGCGATTGTGGCGGCCACGGCTGGCATCTAGGCCATCATTGGAACGGATTCGGCCATAAGTGCCGCCACTTGTTCCACCACTGCAAGGCCCACTGGAGCTGCGCCTGTGGAACCGACGTCGGCTGCGCCTGCGGGGTTGAAACCAAAGGCAATTACGCGCCGGCGCCGGCCAGCGATGTGCCGCCAGCTCCCACGCCGGAAGTCGAAGAGAAAAAAGCATCAGCGGAAGTTGAGCGTGAGACGCGGGCCATCAAGCTGCCCGCCGTTGGAACGGGGGTGAATGGGTATTTCCAGAGGTAGCCGACAAACTCGCGGCGAACCAGCCGCGAGATTTGGCGACAATCGGCGCATGTCCGCGGCCAGGCAGGAGAAGCACCAGCGTCTCCTGCCTGGCCGTTTTTTGTGACACGGGCTCTCGAGCGCACTAAGCAGCCTGCGCCGCTGCGGGCCAGTGGTCGCTCCACAGCGCAAATCCAAATGCTCGTTACCCTTGGGCAAAGTCGTAAAATCGCCTTCAGGAAAATTCTCGCGCCAGCCGATACGACAACTACGGCACTGCCGGGAGGGCGGGGCAGCCTCAGCTGTCCCGGTTCAGGATAGATGGTCTTACACCGCGACGGAACGCTGTGTAAGACCATTTTTTTATGCGCTCATCGCAGGACGGGCTTCCTAGCCCGAATGGGGGAAGTGAGGAATTGGATGGACGGGCTGCGAAGCCCGTCCTACTTCGGCCGGTGTCGCGGCACTTCGGCTTTGAAATCTCCCAGGCTCGACCAGTGGAGCCTCTTGTTCAGATCGACTTCAGCGACGACAACGTCACCCCATTCGTGAGCCGTCGCCAACTGTCGACCGTCGTGGCCGAAAACGGCCGATACCATCCAGTTCGTTGAGGCGTCTGTGTACGTGCTGCTGACGACGTAAACGTGGTTCTCACAGGCACGGGCAGCGGTGAGCAGGGGATTGCAACCCCATACAGGGAAAGCGATCACCTCCGCGCCGTTGGCGGATAACCCACGCGCCGGCTCGGGAAAAAATCCGTCGTAGCAAACCATGATGCCAACCTTGCCGAAGCGCGTGTCGAAGACCGGATACTCATCGCCAGGCTGAATGCCCGCCTCGATCTCCGCCCGCGGCAGGCAAACCTTGCGATACTTGCCGGCAACATTCCCATCAGGTCCGATCAGCACGCCGACGTTGTAAATCAGGTGCCGATCGCGCTCAATGAGCCCGGCCACGATGTAGAGGTCGTGTTTTTTAGCGAGCCCGCCGAAATACTCGGTCGATGGACCGGGAATCGGCTCGGCGCACTCGGCCATCGTGCGTCCGGTGCCGTAAAACGTCAGCGTCTCCGGCAGAACGACGAGGTCGGCTTTCTGCTCGGCTGCATTCGCGATCAGCGGCTCGAACAGCTGGCACTTGTCACTAGGCGTCTTTCCGTCTCGCGGCTGGTAGTGAACCGTCGCCAGTCGCACGATTCGCGGCTGCTGTTTGGCCGGCGCAAGCGAAATGCCGCTCCAGGAGATTTTTCCGCGCGGCGCCCAGCGATAGTGGAGTTCGACGACCGCCTGCGTGGCCTTCGGCGGCGCGGTGTACGTGTCTGAAACCTCCGTCCAGCCATCGCTGTCGGTTTGCTTGTCGGTCGGATACTCCGGCTCGGCACGCGGCTTCTGACCCGTGGCATAGGTTGCCGTCGAGGGCTCAACATGCGTGACCGGCTGGCCCTGTTCATCCTGCCACAGGATTCTGGCAACGGCCGCCCGCCGTGGCGTGGCAATGTTCTCCGCTTTCCGCCACGCGTTGAAGCGATACGTTCTTTCCCCTTCGACGTCGAACGTCTTCTGCCACCAGCCGGCCAATCCCTCGCGCTCGTCGGCGGCAATCACCAGCGCATCCTCGCTGCCGCGGCCCCCCTTCGGCTCGTAAGAGAACAGCGGCTTGATCTCCTCGCGTGGTGCGGCACTGGTCCAGCCGGCGGGCGCCTGAGGCGGTTCTGCGCCTGATAAAGTCGCGGCGAGAAACGCAGAGAAAGCAACCGTTGGGAGTCTCGTTGTGTACAAAGCGTTCACGGGGCGGTCTCCTGTGCGAAAGTAACGGCATCCGATTGTAACCGGTTCGAGCCTGTTCTGATGTGCTTTGTCGCACCCGTCGCCCTTCTGTCGCCCCTCAAGTAGGATCGATGTTAGTTCCTGCTCACATCTTGCCTGGTACGTTCCATGCCACTGGCTGATCTGCTCGAAGGCACTTCTGACTCACTCTACGACATCCAGACCACGGCCCGTGGTCCGCAAGGCGAGTTGCCGCTCACCGACGAGATGCTGCGCGAGTGGTCCAGCGGCGATCTGTTTGGCCTGACCCAAAGTGCCGGGATGGGCTGGAAGCCCGAGGAACTGCTCGGGCCGCAGTTCCTGGTGCTCAGCACGCAGGGAGGCGTGCGTGCGCCGGATGGCACGCCGATTGCGCTCGGTTATCACACGGGGCACTGGGAAGTGGGCTTACTCGTGCAAGCGGCGGCACGAGAGATCAAAGCTCTCGGCGGCGTACCCTTCGCGGCATTCGTCAGCGATCCGTGCGACGGCCGCTCGCAAGGGACCGTCGGCATGTTCGACAGCCTGCCGTATCGCAACGATGCGGCAATCGTCCTGCGGCGGCTGATCCGCTCGCTGCCGCAGCGGAGCGGCGTCGTTGGCGTGGCCACCTGCGACAAGGGATTGCCGGCGATGATGATCGCCCTGGCCGGCACGAAGAACCTGCCGAGCGCGATCGTCCCCGGCGGCGTGACACTGCCGCCGGCTGAGGGGGAGGACGCCGGCAAGGTGCAGACGATCGGGGCGCGCTACGTTCACGGTGAGATCACGCTGCACGACGCGGCGGTCGCGGGTTGTGCTGCCTGTGCCACGCCCGGCGGCGGTTGCCAGTTCCTGGGGACTGCGGCGACCAGCCAGGTGATTGCCGAGGCGCTCGGCATGTCGCTGCCTCATTCCGCGCTCGCGCCGAGCGGCCAGCCCGTGTGGCTTGATACGGCCACACGCAGCGCCCGAGCCGTCAAGCAGCTTGCTGACCGCGGCCTGGCGATGAAGGACATTCTCACCGACGCGGCGATTCGCAATGCGATGGTCGTTCACGCGGCCTGTGGCGGCTCGACGAACTTGCTGCTCCACATTCCAGCCATCGCCTTTGCCGCAGGGCTCCGACGTCCGACCGTTGCCGACTGGACTGAAGTCAATCGCCAGGTCCCGCGGTTTGTTTCTGTTCTTCCCAACGGGCCGGTCAATCATCCGACGGTGCGACTGTTTCTGGCCGGCGGCGTGCCGGAGATCATGCTCCACCTGCGCGCAATGGGGATGCTCGACCTGAGCGCGCTGACGGTAACGGGCGAGCCACTGGGAAGCGTTCTCGATTGGTGGGAAAAATCCGAGCGGCGGCGCGTCACGCGGCAACTTCTCAAGGACCGCGACGGCGTCGAGGCCGACAACGTGATCATTCCGCCCGCCGAAGCCCGCCGTCTCGGACTAACGAGCACTGTCTGTTTTCCGCTTGGCAACCTCTGCCCCGAAGGATCGGTCATCAAGGCCACGAGCATCGACCCGAGCATCGTCGATGCCGACGGGGTCTATCGCAAGACGGGCTCCGCGCGAGTTTTCACCAGCGAGCGGGACGCGATCGCGGCCATCAAAGGGCAGGGGGGCCGGACACCAATTCGACCGGGCGACATCCTGGTTCTCATCGGCCGCGGGCCGATGGGCTCGGGCATGGAAGAAACCTATCAGCTCACGTCGGCCCTCAAATTCCTCAAATGGGGCAAAGAAGTGGCCGTCCTCACCGATGCTCGCTTCTCGGGAGTCAGCACCGGCGCTTGCATCGGCCACGTCGGCCCTGAGGCTTTGGCCGGCGGCCCTATCGGCAAGCTGCGAGACGGCGATCGCATCCGCATTGTCATAGACCGCTGCCAACTTGTCGGAAGAATCGACTTCGTTGGCGACGCTGAGCGCGAGTATTCGCCCGACGAAGGCGCCGCGATACTCGCGGCCCGCTCTCCTCATCCGGACCTCCGCCCCGATCCCGATCTGCCCGATGACACACGGCTCTGGGCCGCGCTTCAGCGGATTGGCGGCGGGACCTGGGGCGGATGCGTCTACGATGTCGACCGCATTCTCGGTGCGCTATCCACCGTTACCTGCTCCGCGGGGAACCTCACTGCCGGCGACTAACCTTCCTCGCCTAGCGCGAATGTCGTATACACGCCAGGGGGCGGAATCGGGTCCGGCTCCTTGAAAACCAGCGACGGAGAACTGCTGCCACTCGCCTGCGGTCGCCGGCGAATCTCGCTGGTTGTAACGCCGCGGGATGGGCGCCCGCGCCGCTGCCGTGCTTCCGCTTGCTGTCCGATCAGAAGTGCGCCGATCGCAGCTGTTCCCGCGACCGTTGCCGCGACAAAACCGCGACGTGCCATGAACTTTGTTGGGGCCGTCGATCGGTCCGCCGACAGTTTGTCGTGCGGCCGATTGTCGGCTGCCGCATCAAGACCATTTGAGGCTTCGACAACCTCATGAAAGGGGTGACGCCACATAAGCGCATCTCCTGTGTGAACGGGATTGATTTGCCGTGGAGACATAGGTGATGCAACGATCGTGCCAGACATGTGACTGCTTGCGTGCGCTATCGAAGCTACTGGACAGTTAGAACTTGGCACACCGGATGCCTGCAAAGTTGTGCGTGACCATTCTGATACTTGCCGCACAGAATGATGAGCATGCGCTGCACATGCATCGGCATCTGCGCACGCGCGGTGAAGAGGTCGAGCTGTTGGATAGTCGATGGTTCCCCGCTCAGATGAAGCTGGGATTTGATCCGCACCGACGCCGCGGAACGATTTCGCTCCCCGGCCGCGGCGAGCTGGACTGGCGACAGATTGGATCGGTCTACTGGCGAAGCTTTCCTGGAGCTGGTCGTGTTTCCCTGGCTGACGTCGATCAGGCATTCATCGCGGAAAACGACGCCCGCAGCTTGCTCGAGACTTTTCTGATCGAGCTACCAGCCCGCTGGGTAAATGGTTGGGATGCATTCCGCCTCCATCAAACCAAAGGTGCGTGCCTGGCCCGCGTTGCTGCGCTCGGCGCCCACGTGCCGCGGACCTTGCTCACCAATGATCCGTCTCAGGTCACGCGCTTTGCCGCCGAGCACGAGCGCGTGATCTTCAAGCCGGTGCAAGGGGGCGATCAGACGCGCCCGCTGACATCCCGACACTTGACGCCGGAAAACCTCGATCACCTCCGCTTCGCCCCGGTTACCCTTCAGGAGGAAGTGCCGGGGACGAACATCCGCGTCTTCGTGGCGGGGAGGCGCGTGATGGCATGCGAGGTGGCCACCGAGCACCTTGATTATCGTGAAGATCCACAGCCACGCCTGGCTGCCCACGTCCTGCCGGCCGAAATCGAGTCGTTGTCGCTCCGGATCGCGGGCGAGTTGTCGCTTCTCTGGACCGGCATGGACTTCCGGTTGACCCCCAGCGGCCAATATGTATTCCTGGAGGCGAATCCCAGCCCGATGTTCATCGGCTTCGAGACTCAGACCGGACTGCGGCTAACTGAAGCGCTCGCCGAACTGCTACTCGAGAAGGCATAGGCCCCGCAGTGGCTCAATCCTGCTTGCGTTTCTCCTCCCGCAGCGTGGCCAGTTGCTTCCGCGCCTCGCGCTCGATCCACGACGTGCGGCATTCGACGCACAACTTCTCGAAGAGGGCAATCGCCTCGTCGGTCTTGCCGGCCTGAGCGAGCTTGCGGGCCTCGTTAAACCGTTCCTCGCCGCCGGTGAGTGCCATGGCAAAGATGCGAATCGCTTCCTCCGCGGTCAGGTTGGATTGCACTTTGTCGAGCGCCGGCGGGCTGGGGTCGGTGAGAATGCCATAGGCCGAGGGAACGCGCTCGCGAAACAGGCGGCCGCGCATGTCGCGCTGGCGGTTGAAGGCGTCCCCCGCCTCGCGGTCTCCCAGCGGATCGATGTCCGCGATGGCCAGCCCATCGGCCTCCTTGGCTTCGGCAACCACCTTCCCTTGCGGCGAGATGATCATGCTCCCCTGCCCGCGCATGGCGACGACCAGCCAGACAAAATTGTCGGCCGCCCGCGTGCGGAACGCGGCCCGGCTGATGTCATCGTCGCCGAATGCCGCCCCGCCGAGCGTTGGCACAAAGATCACATCCGCCCCGCCAAGCGCCAGGCAGCGCGTGCTTTCTGGAAATACCATGTCATAGCAAATCAGCATCCCGACGCCCCCCAGGTCGGCAGTAGGAAACACGGGGAAGCGATCTCCCCGCGTGCGGGCCTGCTCGGGCAGCGGCAGATTGACCTTGTGGTAGCGGCCGATCTCGCGTCCATCCCGGCCGATGAACAGCGACGTGTTCCGCGTCTTGCTGTCCGCTTCCTGCGCATCGCTGCACACGACCAGATACATCTGGTGCCTGGCCGCCGCCTTGCCCAATCGACTGAGCATCCGCGCCGCCGCCTCAGGCAAGAGATCCGCCAGGCGATCGGGATGTGCCACCTCCCAGTTGAGTAGCCCCAACGTGTCCTCGGGAAAGGCGATCGCATCGCACTTCGACTGGCCTGCCTTGTCGATGAGGGCCGCCAGCTCCTCGAGCGACTGGTCCACGCGACGGAGCACTTCGGACGGTTCGTCGAGCTTCCAGTCGATCGTGCGGTTGCGCGGCTGGGCGGCGGCAATGCGAAGCGTCCGCGGTTTGGAACCGGCGGCGGCATTCACTGGCGACTTTGCATCCGCTCCTGGCGCCTCGTCGCCGTCCTGGGCCAAGAGCGGCGACTGCGCCAAAAGGAACAAACTGGCAAGAATCGCGATTAGTTGTCGGATCATGACGAAAACTCCCAGTCGGCAATTCGAGTCGATCCCGGCGCTTACCTGACAATGACATACCCGCCCGCAGCGGGCAACATGTGTTGGTGTGCTCAGCCACTTACCGGCGGTGGCTTACGGCATGCCGGAGCGCTAGGGCAAAACTGACGCCGCAAACGATTTCCGCACGTCAATCGGCGCGAGTCGCTTTTTGAGTCGGTTGCGCTTGAGTCACAACGGCGACTCGCCGATATGTAAACATATGTATAGTAACCCGTAACGGTGAGTCGCCCCAACTGAGTCGCCCGGCAGATGAGTCGGCCTGGCGACTCACTTTGTCGGTCGCAAATCAACCGGCCTAAGGGCAAAACTCCTTCCCGGCGATCCATAGGCCATCGTGGCTATATGGATCTGTCAAAGAACGTCGCGGTGAATGGTTCTGAAGCCGGGGATTCGATTTGCATGTTGCCGTCGGGTCTCGCCGGTCAGTCGTGAGAGGGAATAGCAGAAGGGGGGCATCCATTTCCGCACTTGCGCCATGCCGCGAATCGCAATCAACCGTACAAGTAGCTGTAGTGTACATAGTTACACATTTTCGCTACCCCGGCGCGTCGCCATAAGTTGAGGCAGACAGATTGTCTGAAGGGAATAACCTATTCGGGGGGTGAGCCCTGGCGGCAAGGGGCCCACGAGCCCTGGGGCAGTAGCCAGGAACCACTGCGTCACCAAATTGCCAAAGACCGCTTCAACCGGAGGTCGTCCGGCCGCGGACCATATTGCGCCAATTGCCGACATTTCGCAGGTTGGCCCCGCCGCCGACAGTGCGCACTACTGTCTACTAACATGATACGCACTGGTGGACAAATATTCCAGGCCCTTACGCGACTTCGCTCGCCACTTGCTCGGCCCGCTTCCGCGTGCGGCGGACGAGCCAAATAGCTAGCGGCAATGTGATCACTCCGACGATCAAGTTTCCTCCCCCGAGGACCAGGCCGAAGGTGGAATTGTCATCAAATCCTGCTTCCAGGATGCCATAGCTGGGGTCACTGGGCGCGTAATGCACCTGCACCGTCTGCCCCGCGGGATAGCGACTGACAATGCCGTCGGCATCGATGCGGTCCGTGTTGCTGGGAGAGCCGGAATACTTGACGCGCTGGCTCTCGTATTCCGATCCTCCCACGGCATATTTGAACCTCACCGAGGCGGAATAGTGCGTCTGGACGCCCCGACGCGTGGGGATCGTGCTCTCCGAGACTTCCGAGCTAATGATGACCCCTGGCGCGGTCGGCCAATTGGCGCTGGCTGCGGAAAGCAGGCGCATCCGTGTGCCGGCCACGACAAAGAAAAGGCCGGCGAGCAGGAAGAACGATCCCGCGACCGTCATTCCAATCCCCACCCAGCGCTCGTAGGCGGCAGCCGATTTGTAGCGCGATTCGCCCGTCCAGGCCGGGAGCGCCGACAAATACTTGAGGTGGGCTCCGCGGACAAAGATGTAGCGCCTTCCAATCTGGCCTGCCTCGAGCGCTCCGCCAGGACCGGGGACGCCTTCCAAATGCGGCCAGGCCAGTCCAATCACTGCCGCCAACAGTCCTAGTGCCAAAACGATCGAGCTGGCGACAAGAATTCCCAGCACCCACTGGGGCTGGCCGCCCTGCGGATAGTATTGGCTGATCACGACGACGGGCGCGATTCCCAGCGGCAGAAGCGCGGCTCCGATTCGGAAGATCCAGCGTCCAATGCGTTTTTTGCCTTCGACCGCCGCTCCCTTCCAGGTTGGGCTGACGAGCATCGGCAGCTTGATTCGCCTGGCTCGCGGCGGCAAATCGTCGCTGGGGCCGGAGATTTCCACTTCGTGCTTCGCGTCGCCCACCGGCTCGTTGGTAAATGCGCAGCGCTTGCCGACGTCAAAGCCGTCGCGGTCGATGACCAGAAAATCGCCGTCCCGCCACAAGCCTGTCGTCGCTGCCATGGTGTCGCCCTTGGGGTGAACTGCTGGTGATGGAAATCGCGTCAGGGCCTTCGAACGGTCCAGCGCCGTGAAAAGCGTTGCCTGGCCGCGCGTCGCGGATTGACTTTGCGGTCCGCGCTGACGCCGAAGAAGGGCGTATGCTAACAAGCTGTGGTCCGATGAGCAAACTTTCGAGACCTGCAGACGCGAAGCGGCGACCAGACGATAGCCCAGGGCAAGCGCAGCGCCGCCCTGGGATGTGGATCAATCAACGACCCGTAGCCCTGAAAGGGCATGCGGAATCGGCGTCGGCATCCGTTGACCCGTTTGGTGCGGCAGATGAACAAAACAAGCCCGATGCGCCCGCGACGGCAACGGCCGTTTTGCTTGTCGATGATTTTCCCAAGCTTGCGCTTCAGGCTGCGTCGGTCGCTTGCCGTAACACATTCGCATTCCTCGCCATACGAGGATATAACGGTCTCTTGGGGGTGGTTCTCGCCCCTGCGAATGCCGGTCGCCCGCAAACGTCCGCCTGCCCGCCACTGCCGCCTAAGAGCCAACATGACGGTCCGCCAGCCTGCCGCACCAGCACCCTCACCCGGCCTTCGGCCACCCTCTCCCAGGGGGAGAGGGGTTTGGGGAGTTGCCTGCCGGCCAGCGGCAATCCTCCTCCTGGCGGCATCGTATGCCGTAACCCCCGCACTGGGCCAATTCGAAGGCGAAATCACGCCGCAAAGTGAAGAGGCGCTTGAGCTTGGGCTGGAGTGGCTGGCCAAGAACCAGGGGGCGGAGGGGAACTGGGGGTGCAATGACCTGGGGCTGGTCAGCATGGGGGCGCTGGCCTACATGTCGGCTGGACATTCGCCAGGACGGGGCAAGTATGGCCGCGAGCTGGATAAGGCCCTCGAGTTCGTCGTCAAGAACGCCAAGCCGTCGGGCCTCCTCAACATCGCCGACGGCCAGCGGGACATGTACAACCACGGGCTGGCGACCTTTATCCTCGGCCAGGCCCACGGCATGAGCACGTCGCAGGACCGGCGGCTCAACCGGGTCCTCGACGGGGCGCTGAAGCTGATCGCCAACACCCAGTGCGAAGACGGCGGCTGGGATTATCGGGCCCATCGGCAGCCAAACGGCCACGACCTGAGCCTGGCGGTGATGCAGGCCAAGGCCCTGCGGAGCGCGGTCGATAGCGGGCTGGAAGTGCCGCCGGAAGTGATCGACCTGGCCATCAAGAGCGTCCGCGAGCATTACTCGCCGCAGGGGAACCGCAACCTGCCCGAGGCGGAGCTGATGAAGCTGCCGGGGCAGTTCACCTATGGCAAGGGTGGCGGCGGCGGCACGATCGCCATGGCGGCCGCCGGCGTCGTCTGCCTCCAGGAATTCGGCCAGTACGACGACTGGCGGATCGGCAAGAACATGGACGTCATCGGGGCGGCCATCCGCGAGCTGCCCAAGAGCCGGGAGCGCAACGGCAATATGCCCTTCGACGCCTACACCTTGTATTACGTCGGTCAGGCGCTGTACCAGGTCGGCGGCGAACATTGGCAGGAGCATTATCCGCTCATGCGTGATTTCCTGGTGGGCTCGCAGATCCGCGACGCCAAGGTGCCGAACCTGCACGGCTCATGGCGGGACAACGGCGTCCGCGGCGGCGGCCGCGTTGGCGGGCGGGAAGGGGAACTGTACGCAACCAGCGTCGGCGTATTCATCCTGGCGATCCCGAATCGGTATTTGCCCATTTTGCAGGAAGGGAAGATTGAAAGCCTCAAGTCACGTACAAAGTAGTTCATCATTCGGCCCTCCTTCCGGCGGAAATGCAAAATGACCAATGCAAAATGCAAAAGGCAAAATGGTTGACCGCTTTTTCATTTTGAATTTTGCACTGAACATTTTGCATTTTGCATTGCCCGACTGACCTCTGACCTCTGAACCCTGTGTTCCCGCTCCCCTCCCTCACCGCCTGGCACTTCCTCGCCGCAGGGGCAATCTGCGCGCTGGGGCCGGTGATCATCCACCTCTTGAACCGGCGGCGGTACAAGGTGGTGCAGTGGGCGGCGATGGATTTCCTCCGCGAGGCGATGCAGCGCAACCGCCGCATCATGCAACTGCGGGACATTCTGCTGCTGCTCCTGCGGACGGCGGCGGTGCTGCTGTTCGGGTTGGCGCTGGCCCGGCCCTATTTCTCCCAGCGGCGCGAATCGTCCAGCGACCGGCTGCCGGTGCACGCCATCGTGCTGCTCGACAACAGCCTGAGCATGGGCTACGAGTCCCTCGAAGGCACGCTGCTGACCAAGGCGAAAGACAAGGCGCGGGCCTACATCGATCGATTGCCGCCGGGGAGCAAAATCTCGATCATCCCCGTCTGCGGCTCTCGCGATGGCTACAGCCCAGATCCGTACGACACCAAGGAAACGGCGATCGAGGCGCTCGACAAGATCGAGACGGTCGATCGCTCGGCGACATTCCTGGCTGCGGTTGGTCTCGCGCGGCAGGCGAGCGCGGCGGCCCCGCAGCTTGCCAAGCGGGTCGTGTTTCTCACCGATCAGCAGCAGACCAATTGGCGCGGCCTCTCTGACACGCAGCTTGCCGACCATCCGCCGATGCAGGTGGTGGATGTGTCGAGTCCATCCTGGCGGAACACGTGGATCGCCGGCCTGAGCGTGCAGGATGGACTGGCGGACATCGAAACGCCGACGACGATCGTGGTGAAGATTGAATACGCGGGGCTCGAGTCGCGGCGGGATGTGCCAGTGAAGCTGTACCTGGGCGAGTCGGTGATCGGCGAGAAGCTGGTGACTCTGCCGGCCGGCGAAGGGGCGCAGGAAGTCGATTTTCAGTACGTCTTCAGCGGCCTGACCGAAATGCCGGAGCCCGACCGGCCGGTGTTCGTCACGCTGCGAGCCAGCATCGATCGCGACGAGCTGCCGGCCGATGACGAGCGATTTCTGGCGGTGCCGGTCGTGGCGGCACTCCCGGTCGTGTTCGTCGATCAATACGGCGCGGAAGACGAGGATCCGATCCGCTTTCGCTTCGGCGAGACGCTGCGGCTGCGAAAGCTCTTGGCGCCCAAGGCGGTCCGCGACGACGCGCCGCGGCAAGTGGTCAAGATTCGGCACGTGCGGGCCGGCGAACTGACGCAGGACACCCTGGCGGACGCGCGGCTGGTCGTCGTGGCGGGCCTGCCGACGATTGAAGAGAGCACGGTTGAGCTGCTGCGCGAGTATGTCAAGCAAGGGGGGCAGCTCGTTATTGCCGCCGGTGGGGAGTTCAGCCCGCAGGCGTGGAACGATGCGGCGTGGGCCAGCGGCGGCGGCATTTTGCCCGCCCCGCTGGCGAGCGAGCCGATTGGCGAGATACCGGAAGTGGCCGGCGAGCGGCTGGTGCCGTTCTTCTTGTCGTACGAGAGTCTGGCGGCGGAGGACTATTTCCATCTGGCGGGATTGGGCGAGCAGGAGCTGCGCGACTTGTATGCTGAGCCATTCTTCTTCAAGGCGGTACACGTTTCTGCGGACGATGAGACGCTGAAGGCCTGGCGCGAGGCGGAGGCGAAACGCGTGGGCGAGGAACTGGCGCTCGTGGCGGACGTCGAGACGCGCCGCCGGGAGCTCGAGGGCAAAACGAAGGACGGCGTCGCCAGTGCCGAGGATCAGGGGACGCTCAAGGACTTGCAAGCCAAGCTGCGCCAGGTGCGTCCGCAGTGGCTGTCGTGGGCCAGCGGCGGCGAGCAGACGGCAGTGAGCACACCGGAGGAGCGCGATCGCGCGGTCCAGGCGCTCGTTCGCCAAGGCGCGCCCCGGGTGCTCGCCCGCTTCGACAATCCGCAGAAATCCCCCTTCCTCGTGGAGCGGCAAATTGGCCAGGGAAAGGTCGTCTTCACCGCCAGCGGCATCAGCTCGTCGTGGAATACGCTGCTGACGACGAACGCCACGGTGATCTTCGACCGGCTGCTGCGCGGCATGATCGAGCAGACGCTGCCGCGGCGGAATTTGTCGCCCCGCGAGCGGCTGACGCTGCCGCTGGT
>DASRJP010000377.1:0-5177 GCA_035649415.1 Pirellulaceae bacterium
CCCCTTCGGGGCGGGATTATTGAAAGAAATTTGCCGAAGGCCCGTAATTCGATTGCCCAGGGCGCAGTTGAAAATCATCCGGGTCGAAGGCCTTTGACTCGATAGCCCAGGGCGCAGCCCTGGGATTGCTGGGCAAAATAAATCCATCAAGGCCCAACGGGCCGCTACCCAGCCCTCATCACATACCGCACATAAACCATCGCCCGGGTGCGAAACGCCTCGTAGGTCTCCGAACCTTCGAGGGCGGCAAATTGCCGAAAGGCGGGCAGCAGCCGCTTGGGGACCGATTTCTCGATGAGGGCCAGCTTGCGCTCGCTGTCGCCGCGGAGGGCGGCCAGCACGCCCTCGGTGAGATCCTCACTTTCGAGGATCGTCAGGCCGCTGGCCAAGAGCTGCGCGTGCAACCGCGGGAGGTCTTTGGCCACCCGCAGGTCGGCAAACAGAAAATGGCCCCCGGGACGGAGCACGCGCTGCACCTGCCCCAGAAACGCCGGCATCGAACCGTAACAGTGGGAAGATTCCACGTTCAGCACGGCATCAAAGGACTCTTCCGCGAAGGGGAGCGACTCTGCGTCCCCCTGCGCGAACGACAGCCCTTCGACGTGATAATTTGCCTGGCAAAAGCGAATTGCCTTGGCCGAAAAATCGACGCCGGTCAATTGTCGAGGCCGGTGATAGCGCTTCACGTACGATGCGCCGCCGCCGCGGCCGCAGCCGACCTCGAGCACTTCGAGACCCGCCAGCGGAATCGCGCTGGCAACTCGATGATAGAGCTGAATGCTCGATCGGTTCGGTTCGTCCGTCGGGTCGAGCCTGAGAGCCGGCTCCTCCTTGAGAGCCAGGCCATAGTTCATGAACCGCCAGTCGCGGAGCTGGTAGCCTGCCAGATATTGGTACCACCGCCGCCACAAGAATCGCTTGAAGCGGGGCGAAAGCTCGGTTAGCTTCATGGCGAGGCGAATGAGCATGGCAAGCCTTCCCGGCCCGGATGGAAACCGTGCCCCTCTTCACCAGAGCCCATCCGAGCTTCGTAGTTTCGCCGGTCGGCGCAGGTCATGAGCAAATCCTGGCGGGTTTTGCCAAGGCTCGCTAGTCGAGCGGTATCGAGAAATTGTCCCTGCCGCGGGCTCTTCGTGGATAGGTTCGCCTCCGGATTGCCCGGGAAACTTCGCTTAACAGCAAAATGAGGATGTCCTTGTGCCACTCGAAACGATCGCTTTCCTGGCTGCCAGCCTGACTGGATGTCTGTTTCAGTTTTCGCTTTGGTTCCTCGTGTGGATGCCGGCGGTGGCCTTGCTCGAATATGCGGCCCATCGCTGGATCATGCACCGCCCATCGCGGCTGCTGGATCCAACGCTGAGCCAATTCAAATCTCACGGACTGCACCATCAGGGGGCCAACGACCAGGAGCTGGTGGACATTCCACTCAAGAACTGCCTACTGCTGACCGCTCCACTCTTCCTCTTGCTGATGGGAATTGGGCTCACGGCCGGCTCGCTGGCCGGGATCGCGATTCCCGCGGCGGCACTGCTCTCGTGGAGCCTTCTCTATACCTATCTGTGGACACAGATGCACCGGGCCATCCATGGCACCGAGGCCAACTGGTTCCGCCGCTGCGGCCCCGTGTTTCGTTTCTTTCGCAACCACCACCTGCGGCACCACGCTCATGCCACGGTGAATTTCGGCACGGTATTCCCGTGGACCGACTACTTGTTCTTCACGTGGCACGGCTGGAGAGCAGCGCGGAACAAGCCGAAGAACTGACACGCGAGGAAACAGCCGATCGACCAGCGCCCCGCCGTTCTCTCGATGAAATCGGCCGCACGCCGCGCCGTGGGCATTTGAGTCGGAGGCCTTCGGCCCGGCTTTGCAACCTGAAAGCCTCTGCCGGTCGCGGGCAAAAACTTCGCCCGGCGCGCATAATACACGGCTTTGGCACATTACGCTCAAGACCGTGAATTGCCATGCCTGCCGTCCACTGCCCCCACTGCCGGGCCAAATTCAACGTTGCCGACACCGCGCTGGGAAAGAGCGCTCGCTGCGCCAAGTGCCAGCAGAAGTTCATTCTCGAAATGCCCAAGGCGGCCGCCGACGACGGCTACGATCTGGCGCCCCTGGATGTGCCCGCGCCGACGTCCACCACCGTCCTCCCCTCGCTGGTTTCCGCCGCGACCGAAGAGACGACTGCCGCACCGTCGCGCGGAATTCATTTGCCGCCGCCTGCTCGCAATCAGCGTGATCAAACGCCGATGCGCGACGCCAGCTCACAGCCGGCCTGGGTATTGCCGGTGGCCATTGGCGGCGGGGTTGTCATGCTGCTGGTGATGGCGGTGGTCGGCTTCCTCGTACTCCGCAGCTTCGGCGGATCGTCGGCGGGCGGCGGCAGCTCGATCGGCAATCCGTTTGCCGCCAAACCGATCGTCGCGGAAGGGCAGGCGGCGCTGCCCGGCGATTATTCGCCGGTGGTGCCCGCCCCGCTGGCCGATGCAGATTCAGCAAGCTGGAAGGTGACTCCCGACGGCGTCGAGTTGGGCAGCGGGCTGAAGTCAGCCATTGTGGCCAGCGCCGATGTCCGTGCCGTGCTGTTTGCCGCGCCGCCGACGGCGAAAGCTGCGATGCTAAACGCGAGCCCGCGCGACGGAAGCCTGGAGTGGACGCTGCACGATCTGCGTGGTGACCAGCCCCCGCTTCGAATTCCACTGGCCGAACCAGAAGGGCAAGCTAACTCCCGCAGCGCAAACTTCCTCGCTGCCCTCAGCCCCAGCGGCAGTTTTCTGGCGCTCCGCGGCCTGGCGGCAAGGAACCGCATCGACGTCTGGTCGGCGGATGGAAAGCACGCTGCCAAAGTCGAGGTTCCCAGTGAATTCGCCTGGCTCGACATTGCCGACGGCGACCGGTTACTCGTCGTGGCCGGCAACCGCCTTTTGGGCTACGACCTTCCCGACGGCAAGCAAGTCTTTGACGTGGCGACCGCGATCACCGGACGCCCGCAGCTTTCGCCGGGACGAAAATGGATCGCGGGATTTACCGGCAAGAGCGTCGATTTTCATGCGGCAACGGACGGCAGCCTGGCCGGATCGCTGTCGGTGCCGCCAAAGTGGTTTGAAAACACGCTCGCCGGTGGGCCGCCGCTGAGCGGGGGCGTTGTCTTTCGACCTGACGGCAAGACGGTGGCTGGCCTGTTTTGCCCTGGCGACTTATGCGTCGCCATCTGGGATGTCGCCACAGGCAAGGCGAAAGATGCGTTCCGCATCCCCTATTTGCATACGCAGGACTACCTGGGTACTTCCGCCCTGTGGTGCGGCGAACGCCATTTGCTCCTTTCCACGCTCGACCTGGTTGACTTGGATCTGCGTACTCGTCTGGTGAAGTACAGAGGCGACCCGAGTGCCGAGCGCTGGATCGGCAATTCTCCCGACGGCCGCTACTGGCGAATCGCGCGAGATGTTCGCCCCGGAAGGGACATCGACGACGGCAGCTTCGCGCCAGGTACGGACCCGGTGACGAAGGGGTCGCCCGAGTATCTTCGCGAGAAGGCTGGCAAGCTGCTCGCCGCCTCGACGATTCCCGATATGAAAACCGCTGCGGCCCTCGCAGCCGCCAAGAAAGGATACGTCTGGCATCCGGGGATGGAAATCCGCGTCGAGCTCGACCCGGGCGTGCCGAAGGACGAGCGGGAAAAGACTCTCGAGGCGATTGCTTACGGGCTGGCACAGCAAGGCTTCACCATCAATCCCAAAGCGAAGTTCGGCGTGCGCTTGGCCGCCAAGCTGGGCAATGATCGAGTGCAGGGAAAGATGACCAAGGTGCTCGGGCCCAACCTGGCGGAATATGAGGTCGTGGCCGGAGTCGTGGGCAACGCCGCGCTGGTGGTCGTGGACGAACAGGGGCAGGCGATGATGGGGCTCGGCGGCACCGGCGCTAGCGTCTCCGCGACGAACGAGTCAGGAGGAGACGATGCCGTCTGGCGGCAGATCCGCGAAATCGTCGGCCGCACACGCGCACCGCGGCTCTTCTTCCGCGCTGCCGACGGGAAGCTCGTGCCCGTGCCGATCGAACAAGGGCTCGCCATCGAAGGGGTCTACGAACCGCCGCTGGAAGCGGGTACGAGCGAGACGAACGAAAGCTACTGGCTGACGAAGGACCGGCCGTATTAGTCCCCGGCAATTGCCGCACAACAGGGATTTCCGGCGCGAGCATGTTCGCAGCCGGAAATCAACCCCTTCGTCGCCCGCGGCGCGTCCAGGAGGCTAATCCTGTGCACTGACGGCCTCGTTGCCGGCTCGCGTGACGAGTGCGGCAAACGTGCGGATCGTCATCGTCTGCGACAGGAAGCGGACGGAAGCGTCGCCGAGTGCGAACTGGGCGCCGCCCGGATGAAAGGCGTAGGCTTCGCCGGTCCCCTCGCTGCCATAGTACGGGTGCGGGAAGGCGGCCTGGCCGACGTTCTGGCCATTGGTGCAGTTGAGCGGGCACGGGCCAGGGAATCCCGTGCCGTCGAAGCCGGAGCCATCGACGGAAAAGTCGCTGGCCGGCCGGCACCAGCCGCCGCCATTGACGCGGCGATTGGGAAGATTGCCGATCTTTTCCCGCAATCGATAGAGGTACGGCCGGCCGGCGGATTCCGCATAGAGAATCGTGTTGGACAAACCGTCGGTCACGTCCGCCAGGCGCGGCTCGCCGTTCTTGATCAGGATGCCCGGGCCGGCCTTCTCCACCAGGCCAGTATTTTCCAGCCGCTGATCGACGGCAATCGTCGGTGAGTAGTCCGTGATGGCAGCAATGTCGGCGGTCCAGGGATTGGCCTCCGGTAGCCCGTCGAGCCGATTGGGCTCCGGCGTCGAGGGGCAAATGAACGTGGAGATCCGCGTCTGCACGATCGGCCGGTTGATCGGATCATTCCAGTTCACGGTCTTGTCGTACTTGTTGAACATCGGCTCCTGCTCCAGGAACGGCAGCAGGAACGTGTGGCCAGCAATACGCGGCAGTGGCGTCAAACCTGCTGGACGAACGCTCGAAGGAAGTTTTCGATTGGTGTCGTGGAAGGTGTGAGCAGCAATCGCCATTTGCCGCAGGTTGTTGCTGCACTGCGTGCGGCGGGCCGATTCGCGAGCGAATTGCACCGCCGGCAAGAGGAGCGAAACGAGCACGCCGATGATGGCAATGACCACCAGCAG
>DASRJP010000378.1:0-14725 GCA_035649415.1 Pirellulaceae bacterium
TGATGCCCAGGACGCTGGCCACTTCGTAGTGGGTCATGTGATCGATGACCACGTACTGGAAGATCTTGCGATTTTGCTCCGAGGGGACGTAGGTGCGCAGGCGGGCCAGGCGGCGATCGCGCTTGGCCCCGCTGGGACCGCCCACGCCGGGCGGAGACAAAGTCTCGCGCCCCTGCTGGACCAGTTCGCTGGTGGATGGTCGTCTGGCCATGGGAAAACTCCTGGAGTCGGTTTGGTGAATCGTTGCAATGAGTCGGTTGAGTGAGTCGGTTTTTGAGTCGCTTTGCGCGAGTCGATTTGGGCCGACTCATTCCTGGGAAGTCGTTGCCGGATCAGGCTTTGCGGTGAGTCGCTTGCACCGTAACCTCCGGAGATGAGTCGGGTAGTGAGTCGGCTCGCAACTCGACTAAATTCCCAATGACCAAGCTCCAATGACCAGTGGGGCCATGGATCATTGGTCATTGGCATTTGGTCATTGGTCATTTGGTTTCGCCATGGATCATTGGTCATTGGGATTTGGTCATTGGTCATTTGGTTTCGATACACGGTTACGCTCCTTAGGAAACGGGTGTACAGTATCTCCCTACCTATTAGACTAGGGGGCTTGACACGTTTGGTCACTAGTGGACACAGAATCACATGCGTAGCGGCGCAAATCCGCATATGACAAAGCCTTGCGTCAGCAAGAATTTTTCGCCCGGGCGGAATCCGGAGCGGGGATCACATTGCCATTGAAAAGTGCGCCGCAGCAGGGCTTGCGGGAAAAACATTTGCCGCCGGGGCCTGGTCCTGTCAAAATTCCGCTTGCGGCTCGTGGGTGATGGATGACCTGTTCGTACTTCTCACTGGCGGGCGGCCCGCCAGTGGCACATGAACAGTGCCACCCAGCCAAAACGCACATGGCACGCCTTCGATCAATGCCCTCCGCAGCGCAGGACGGACCGCTCTAGTTCAATCCCCCAGCGGAAGTGGGAGCGGCGGGTTACGGCAGCTCCCGAATTCGCAGCTCTTTGAATTCCACCGGCGAGCCTTCCGACTCGAGACATAAGAAGCCGCTGCTAGGCTCGCAGCCGGTGCCGCCGGAAACTTCCTCGCCATTGACCCACAGGCGGACTTCGCCGTTGATGGCGCGGATGTAGTAGTGATTCCATTCATTGACCCCCTTGCTCAACTCCTTGCG
The DNA here is from genome assembly GCA_035649415.1 of Pirellulaceae bacterium. Taxonomy (GTDB): domain Bacteria; phylum Planctomycetota; class Planctomycetia; order Pirellulales; family Pirellulaceae; genus DATKDU01. The sequence continues at coordinate 1,181 of DASRJP010000378.1, forward strand.
GGGGAAGCTCCGTTTGCCGTCGGGAGCGACCGGGGGAAACGGCGTCATCTTCGAGCCGCCGACCGGGAAGACGTCGCCGTTGGTCGTGAACCAGTCCGCTTTTTTGCCGCTGCTCTTTTCGTATTGCTCCTTGTAGCCGTGATCGAGGACCTGCACCTCGATCCCTTCCGGCAAGCGCCCCGGCTTGAGATCGGTCAGCGATTTCTCCGGCACCCACACGAACACGCCCGAATTGCCGGCCGATTTGAGATGCTGCCACTGAACCACCAGCTCGAAGTTTTTGTATTGCTTGGCCGAGCGGATGACACCGACCGGCTGGCCCGTGCAGTGCGCCAGATCGTCTTTCCAGGTCCACGTGTCTTTATCTCCGTTGACGTTCACGAAATCCTTCTCGCCCAGTTCCTTCCAGCCGGGGCCAGTGCCGTCGATGGCGGCTTTGGGAAGAGAGGGCTGATCCTGGGCCAGCGATTGGCGGGCGAGCGTCAAGTTCGCGCTGATGAAGAGCGCGGCCAGGATGGTTGCGATCGATCGGAAATACATAGGTGTGACCTCAGAAGTAGGTGGATTGATTGGACAGGTTGGAAACCTGTCCTACTTTTCGCACGCCAGCGCCAAGGCAGTCGCGGCCCAGCCGCTGGCGGCACTGGAAATGAACTGGTCCTTGCCGTGTGGGAAGCCCGACTCAAAATAGGCCTGGAAGGGCTTACTCCGCGACTTGACGTGCCAGGAGCCGTCTTCCAGTTGCGTCTTCAGCAGGAACCGCAGGCCACGCTGGTAAACCGGATCGCTCGTGGGCATCTCGCCGGCCTGGTGCAGCGCGGCAAGCGCCGTTCCGGTGGCGTAGGCGTCCGGCTCGAGCGAGTCGATCTGCCGAAAGCCGCCGCCTTCTTGCTGCGTATCGGCCAGTTCCTTGGAAGCCGCGGCAATATCCGATTTATCCGCGCCTAGGGCGTGTAGCGCCCGCAAACGGAAAACGCGGTCCTCCGTGTCCTTGGCCTGCTCTTTGAGCACCCACTCCTTGAGCTTTTCCCTGCGCTCGGCGATCCGCTCGTTTTGCTCGGCCGTGCCGAATGCCGTCAGGCCGCGCAGACCTAGGTAGCTGGTGGTGAAAGGGCTGGCCTCCGACGGCGGCCGCTGCGAATTCGTGCGCCAGTGCGGCGAGTCCTTCTGATAGAGGAGCAGGTACTCCGTCACCGCGGCAGTCGTCTCATCGGCCTGCCAGCCCCCCAGCTCCAGCGTCACCAGGGCGTAGCCGGCCGTATCGACCTGGCCCCCCTGCCCTTGCCCTTGCAGGTAGTTTTCGCGATTGCGGCTGAGAAACTCGGCGATGAATTTCAGTTGCTTCTGTAGCTCTTCCTCGTCGATGTCAAAGCCGCGTGCGCGGGCGGTGGTCAGCGCGAGGATTGGGATTCCCTGGTTGTGGCAGGCAAAGCACGTCCGGTTCTCGCGGTGGCCGATTGCCGCTTTCTGAAGCAGCGGCAAGGCGCGCGTGACCGCCTGCCGCAAGTCGTCCTGAGCGACGAGCGGTTCGTCGCCGCGAGAAATGGAAACTGCGCAGGCCGCGATGACCAAAACCGTCACGGCGGACGTGCGAAAAATCGCCGGCAGGTCGCGGCAAATTTGCGTCATGAGAGCAATATAGCCGACCGCGGCAGTGCAGGTCCACGAGCGCCTCCCGACCAATTGCGGCGCCCAGCCTGCGGGATTCCGCATGGCCAAACATTTGTGCGATTCGCTCGCTCGCGATAGGATTCTCACTGCCTCGGCTCCCACGAACATGCGTTTTCCAGACGCAGCTCGGAGCAAGAGGCTCGAACCAGGGACGGCAATAAGTTAACTCAAAGGGAGATTGACGATGGAGCCTGGCGAGCTTGCGTTCTATTCCACGGAGGAGCTGGTAAGCGAACTTTTGAAACGCACGACTTTCTTAGGGGTCGTGGTGCACACCGAAGAAGACTGGAAGGGCGACGATTGGGGTGAGGAGCGGACTTTCAAGGTGCGGTTCAACTCGAACCTGGAAACGGCCGAAGCGAGCCGCCTGCTGGGCCGAGTAGCCGAGTACCTCAATCTGCATTGCTGCTAGCAAAGAGCCAGGGGAGCGCTGGCCACGCTCCCCTGGAAGAGATGACGGTAAGCCAAATCCAGCTCGATCGGGGATCGATCCGGATGAGTCACCGCCTTCGTTTGCTCGTGATTTGAGGATTGGTTTTGGCGACTCCGCGTGCCGGGTGGAGCTACTGCCTCACTCATCGAATGTTGGCTTGCCGGTTCGAGGCGACTTTTCGCGCGCCGGGGGTGGCACTGCCGGGCTACCCGGAGCTACCCCGGCAATCTGTTCGCCGGATGCGACATTTCGTCCTACATCCTCCCCCGACACGGGCACGTTTGCGGAGCGTGGTGCGCGCATCCCCTCTCGCGCACTGGGCGCTGGGGGCGTGGCGACATCTACACGCCATGTCTCCGACCGGTCGTTGGCGTCGTACCCGCCAAACCGCCTGATAATTGCCAGCGCTTCGGCGCTACGCCCTTCGGGGTGGACTGTCACGATGATCCGCCCCGCTTTCAGTTCGTTTTCGTAGTACTCGGCTTCCTCCCTGGGAATTCCCAGTCCGATGAGCGTGCCTGCCAGACCCGCCGTGGCCGCGCCTGCCGCGGCACTGGAAAGGATGGCGGCCAGCGTGCCGCCAGCAATTGCCGGACCGATCGCAGGCAGGACGCCAGCGGCAATCCCCAGTCCCCACAGCGCCCCAATGCCGGCCCCGGCGGCCAGACCGGCAGCCCCGCCTTCGGCCGCGTAGTTGGTGTCCGATGGGTCAGTGGCCGTGGTGGAGTAATCCGACTCACCACTGGCCATCAGACCCAATTGATCGTCGCTAAATCCGGCCCGCCGCAGCTCGGTAAGCGCCTGATGCGCCTGATTTCGGTCCGCAAAAACTCCGACAATCGTGGTTGGCTCGTTCATCGCGGGCCCTTTCTTTCCATAGGTTGGTTGGCGTGACTCTCCATCCAAGCTGCCGTGGCACCAAGAATTTTTTAGCAAACCTCATGCCACGATCGGGCGGAATGATTGCCGCGGCTTTGGCAGCGACCTGGGCAGATGGCGCTTGATGGGCCGCCCAGCTCTCATTCAACTTGCCGCGCACAATGGATGCACCGCGGCGCAAATGGGATCGCCCTCAGCCGCTCCTCCGAAATCTTCTGACCGCATTGCACACATTGACCGAACGTGCCGTCATTTAGTCGCGCCAAAGCGGCATCGATCTCGCGCAGCATGTCGTGCTCGGTCGCCAGCACTGTCACGTCGGCAATGATGTCGTCCGCCGCATCCGCGAGGTGAACCGGCGCGTTGGACAAATTGCCGGTGGGATTGGCATCTTCCTGGATCGATTCCACCACCTGCCGCGCTTCCCCCGAGATTCGCCGCCGCAGTTCAATCAGAATGTCTCGATACTGCTGTCGATGTTCGCCAGCCATGAGATTCGACCTGGGCAGCGAAGAAACAAGTGCCGAGGACATCTCGGTCGAGAAAACGATCGCCGCCAGTTGGCGTCTCGTGGGGTGCGAATCACGTGCCAACGGGTCGGAGTGCCGACACAGGCGCCAGAGCGCTACGATGCGCGCAGCGAGTCCCAACTAATGCGGGAGAATTGACGACGGCGAGAATCAACCGTCGCCGCATCGCGCCCAGCCAGACGCTGGACGCGATGCAAAGACAACATCCTTTTTTGAAAGTCGGTCGCTTGCTCTGGAAGTCTCTTCGCTGAGTCCTCAGGAAGTGACGATGTTCACAAAGCAGTGCACGTGCGGCAGCGGCCGATAGTTCCACACGAAGCCCGGTCCTTCCAGCCGCCAGAAGCTCCACCGCGACTTCTTCTCCGGCATGCCCGGGTCCTGATAGAAGGCCAGGTGAATCTGCTCCATCCCGCCGTTGGCATCGATGATGCTCATCACCTCATCGACATCGTCTTTGCGGAACGGTTCCAGCAGCGTCCGCATCACTTTCTTGACGAGATCCTTCTGATCGTCCTTCAGCTCGGTGAAGGCGATGCCTTGCCGCGGCTTCTGCTCTTTGAGCCCGCCCAGGCCATCGCCCGGATTCTTCTCGCGCGGATTGAGCGCCTTGGCCATCTGCTCCTCGCTCAGCGACTCGAAGACCGAATGCACCGTCTCCGTTTGATAGTAGTAAACATTGCCGCGGCTGTATCCGTCGGCACTGTGGCCGTAGTAGATCGGCCCGCCCCAGGCCGCGCCGGGCTGGGAATTGCCGTCGCAGCGGAGGGTCAGGTGGTGTCCGGCGAAGACGAAGGCGTACTTCGAGCTGTCCCCTGGCTCGCCGAAGATCGTCGCGCCGCACCCTTCGAACGAGCGGCTGTTGTCCCACTTGCCGCCGCGGCTGATCCGCGTCACCGCTTCGTCGCTAGCCAGGATCGAGCGCACGATCTGCTGGAGCAGGTCCTGCTGGGGTTTGGTGTAGTTGTCGGCAATCCGCTTGCCGTTGACTGCCGCGTTGAACGTCATCTGCCGCTTGAGCAGGCCGTTTTCGGCCTTGTCGTCATAGGGCAGCACAAGCGTCTTCTTTTGATCGTCGTTGAGCGTGGCGAACAGCTCCTTGATCATTCCTTCGGCCGGCTTGGGCGCGGCCTTGGCATCCTCGCCGCGGAGCAGCGACGCACTGCCAACCGCAAGTGCGGCAGCACCCCCCATCGCTCGCAGGAACTGGCGGCGGCTGGGGATGTAATCGTGGTCGCGACCGTCATCACACTCGGGGCAATAATATTTTGACTCGCGAAGCATCGAAAAACCTCCTGTAGGGGGAGAGGTAGGTGGGCTGCGGAAAACGCCTGCTGCGAACTTTTACTGCGCCTTTGCTTATACCGCTCGGCGGGTCGCAAATCAATCATCGAGTCGCTGAGAATCGAATCGCGGAAAGCAACGGGAGAAAGAGAAGGAGTAAGAGTAAGATTAGGAATGGGATTACGAGTAAGAGCAAGAGAAAGAGTAGGAAGAGATTTTCCCCTTCCCCTGTCTGGTCCTTCTCTTAATCCCATTCCTAATCTTAATCTTCATCGTAATCTTTCTCCCCGCCAACCTTGCGGCACGGCTGCTAAACACGTAGCCACGTATCTTCCCGCCCAGGATGTGAGACAATGCGACGCATTCTCCACAAATTCGACCGGAAAGGACCCTGCTTGTGTCGCTCCGCATGCTGATATTGTTCGCTGGTTTGGCTGGGGCGTTCTGTTTGCCAACGAATCGCTCGCGCGGCCAAGACCCGGTCGATGCCGACGTGCTGCTGGCCGGCGGAACGATTTACGATGGCAGCGGCGGTGACGGGATGGTGGGCGACGTGGCGATCAAGGACGGCAAGCTTGCGGGCATCGGCAAATTCCCACGCGGCGAGATCTTGCGAGCGATCGACTGCGCCGGCCTCGTAATCGCTCCCGGCTTCATCGACCTCCACAACCACAGCGATGTTCCGATCATCTCGCCCGAAACACGGGCCAACGTCAATTTTCTTACCCAAGGCTGCACCACGATCGTCACCGGCAATTGCGGCGGCGGGCCAATTCGCGTCAAAGAGTATTACGACAAGATCGACGCGGCCGGCGCGGGAAGCAACGTCGCCCACCTGCTGCCGCAGGGCTCACTGCGGTCGGAGGTGCTCAGGCAGGTCAAGCGATCCCCCACGTCCGAGGAGCTTGCCAGGATGTGCGCGCTGGCCGATGCGGCCATGCGGGAAGGGGCCTGGGGGATGTCCACCGGCCTGATCTACATCCCCGGGACCTTTTCCGAAACGAGCGAACTGATCGAAATCAACAAGGTCATCGGCCGCTACGGCGGCATTTACGCCAGCCATATCCGCAACGAGTCGACGGAGCTGACCAGTGCCGTCGATGAAGCGATTCGCATCGGCCGCGAGGGAAAGACGCCGGTCCACATTTCGCACTTCAAAGCGTCGGGCCCCGATGCCTGGGGCGGCCTGCGCGTGGCTGCGGAAATGATCGAGAAAGCTCGCGCCGCGGGAGAGAAAGTGACCGCCGACCAGTATCCGTACATCGCCTCCTCGACGTCGCTGGAGGCCACGGTCCTTCCCGCCTGGTCGCGCGAAGGGGGCCGCAGCGAATTGGAAAAGCGGCTCAAGGACGATCAGCAGCGGGCCAAAATCCGCGCCGAAGTCGAAAGCTCGCTGGCCCGCAAGGGACCGATCCAGATTGCCGCATATCGGCCCAAGCCAGCGTACATTGGCCAGACGCTCGACAAGATCGCCGCCGGGGAGCAGGTGGCCGTCTGTGACCTGGTGCTCCAGATCGAAGAGCGCGGCGGGGCGCGGATCGTCAACTTCGGCATGAACGAGGAGGAGGTCCGCTTCGGGATGACGCTACCCTGGGTGGCCACGGCCTCCGATGGCGGCGCACGCATTCCCGGCAGCGAGCAGCCCCACCCGCGCAACTTCGGGACTTTCCCGCGAAAAATCGGCCTGTATGCGATCCGTGAAAGGGTCATCCCGCTGGCCGTGGCGATTCGCAGCGCCAGCGGCCTGCCGGCGGACATTCTGGGGCTGGCCGACCGTGGTTACCTGCGCGTTGGCCTGGCGGCCGACGTCGTCGTTTTTGACCCCCAGAAGCTGATCGACCGGGCGACCTTCGATCAGCCGCAGCAATATTCCGCCGGCGTCGTGCATCTACTCGTCAATGGGACCCCCGCCATCGCAGACGGTTCCCCGACCGGCGCGCTGGCGGGGTGTGCCCTGCGGCGGAAGTCGCCAACGCCATGAACCGCGGCTTGTCGTGCCGCAAAGATGTCTCATGGGGTTCGGACACGGAAAACACTGAAAACACGGATCGGAGATGAATTGGGATAAAACGAATACTCACCAATATCCGTGTTGTCCGTGTTTTCTGTGTCCGACTCCGTAGAATCCGTGGCTCGTCGAAACGAACATGGCCGTTGCTTGTGGCTCGACTCGCACTAAGTCATCCGCGCTGTGGTTCTCCGCCGTAATTTACTCCGCGAGGACGATCATCATGAACGCCTCTTGGTTTCGCATGGCCGCGGTCGGTCTCCTGGTCGGCGCGGTCGTTGTCCTGGCTCAAGAACCCGCCAAACGCGGCGGCCAGGAGCGAATCGACTTCGAAAAAGCCCGCCAGCTACTGCAAAAGACAAAGAGCGGCGAAAAGCTTACCGACGAGGAACAGTCGTATCTGGACAAGGCCAAAGCGGCTCGACGCGCCCAGGCCGGCAAGGCCCGACCCGCCGCCGGCGATCAGCAGCGGGCGATCTTCGGCAAAGAGACCACCGGCTTTAAGCCGCTCACCGAGATGGGTGCCGACGACAAATATCTGGATCAAGACGGCGGCCTCTACGGCAAAGGGAAAAACGAACCGCCGCAGGAACATCGCCAGGCGGCGGAAGCGGCATTGGCCAAGATCAAACCGCTCGATGCCGCGGGCAAGGCCGCGAAGGATGGCAAAATCGTCTTCGTCTCGATCAGCATGTCCAACGCCACGCAGGAGTTTTCGACCTTCAAGCGGATCGCCGATGCCGACCAGGCAAAGTCGCCGCTGGTGACGATCGTGGACTGTGCACAAGGTGGACAGGCAATGGCCGAATGGGCGCCGCGGGACGCACAGCCGTGGACCGTTGCCATGGAGCGACTGGAAAAGGCCGGCGTCACCCCCAAGCAGGTGCAAGTCGCCTGGATCAAGCTGGCCAACAAAGGTCCGCGAGGCGAGCTGCACGATCACGGCGACAAGTTGAAGGCGGACACGCTGGCAGCGATCCACAACGCCAGGCAGAAATTTCCGAACCTGCGAATTGCTTATCTCGGCAGCCGCATCTACGGCGGGTACACAAACGGCGGCCTCAATCCTGAGCCTTACGCCTACGAGACGGCATTCGTTTGCCGCTGGCTGATCCAGGACCAGATCGACGGCGGCAAGGAGCTCAACTACGACACGTCACGCGGGGACGTGAAGGCGCCGCTGCTGCTGTGGGGACCGTACTTCTGGGGAGATGGAACTACGCCGCGTAAATCCGACGGGCTGGTCTGGAAGCGCGACGACCTGGGTCCCGACGGCACTCATCCGTCGAATTCCGGACGGGAGAAGGTCGCCGGGATGCTGCTGGAGTTCTGCAAAACCGACCCGCTGGCCAGCCCATGGTTCGTCGGGACCGCTGGCCGTTAACGCAGCAGCGTGCTCAATCCGCCGCCGCCAAGACTGTCCGCTGTCTCCTGTCCCGTGTCGCCACGGGACAGGCATGTAACTCGTCCTTAAGGGACGACAGATCGGAAGGCCGTCTAGCGGCGGATTCCCGCGCCCAGCACAAAGCCTTCAAAGCCGATCGATTCGCCGCCGTCGAAACCGGGCTCGCCGGTGAAGTTGTCCCAAAACTGCACTTCGTACCCAGCGCGGACGAAGAATTCCGAGCCGCGGCTGGTTTGCCGCGTCCAGTCCACGCCCAGGGCCAACTCGGTGATCGAGAACACATTGTCGGTCTCGAAGTCGATGAGAACCGGACCCGCGGGGGTGATAGCAAACTCCGACTGATCGCCGAACAGCACCGAGCCGCGAGCGCTGGCGTAACCCATCAGGCAATTCCACAAGGGACGACGCACTTCTGCGCCGACCGTAGCGCCGAAGCTGTCGCCGTCGAACGAGTGGCCTGTAATCGGCGTTCCGGCGGCGTCAACGGCCAAGCGCGTTTCCGTGAAATCGACAAAGCGGAGTCCTGCCGCCAAGGTCACGACCCAGTCGGTATTGATTTGCATCGTGTCGATGGCTTCCAGATCAATGACGAACGTGTCGTAGGCAATGGAGTCGCTGCCAATGGCCGTCGAGCCAGACTCGATCTGGTCGAATTCCCAGTAGCGCATCCGCAGCCCCAGGCCATTAGCCCCCTGGTAGCCGACCCAGATGCGGGGCGTGGCTTCGTAGTCGAAATGCAGATCGGCATTCGACCCGCCGCGAATGCCCATCGACGAATGGGGGCGCGCGGCGTATACGTCGAAACCGCCGATCCAACCGGGGCAGCGCGAGGAGACGATGCGGCAGGCGTCGATGTCCGGGTTGCAGCACGAGCCTTCGCCTCCGCCGCCCGAATTGGATACGCTGGCCCGCAGGGCGGCCAACTCGGCCTCCAAGGTCTCCAGCCGCGCCGTGTAGGACTCGGCGCTGACGAATTCCTGGGCCAGCAGGGCCGCCGGGGAAACAAGCAACAGACCACTGGCGATTGCCAGCGCGGCAAATCGAGAATGCCAAGGCATGGTTTATTCCTCCCTGAATATGACGCAGCGCCTCGACCATCGCCTGGTAGATGGCGCACTGCCAGCCGGTCCGAACTCCGCTTTCGGCCCGGTAAGAATGCTGCTCGAGAGTCGTCGGCGGACAACGCCAAAGGCACGCCGCCGCGAGTCGACCTGCATCCCGCAAATGAGCAGTTTCAGTCGAAGTTATCGTCTGGGCCAGCCAGGAAGAAACGGGAAATCAGCGGGCGACGGGCATAACCCATACAACCGTTACAGTTTCACACGCCTTCGCCGTCTGGCGGCACGGGGCGAAGTGGAGCGAGGTCTGCTGGCTCGCTACCTGGAACCCCCGCCAGGGACCAACATAGAATGGTTCTCGTTATCCATCCGTTTTCATAAGGACGTAATCGTGATGCAATCAACTCCCACTCTTGGGCTGTGGATTGGTCTCGCCTGGTTGTTGGCGGCCCCACTGGCGGCCGCTGAGCCGGCGGGGACAAGTGCGCCGGCAAAGCCCGCCGAATTACCGCTGGTCTTTGACGAGGACATGTCTTCGCTGCCTATTGAGCGATTCAAGTCGCTCGGTCCGGGTGGCGCTAACTGGAAAAAAGACTCGCACTGGACAATCCAGGCGCCGGCGGCCTTTTTTCGCCAGGTGAAAGCTGGTCGGGACGCCCAGCTTGCGGTGCGGATGGAGTTTCCCCGGCTGAAGGAGGGAGAAACATCTGAAACCCGGCTGGGGCTGGTCTACCAGAACAACCAGGTGGGTGTGATCACGTTTCAGCGGCGGCGCGAAGGAGAGAAGACGCTCGGGCAGATCCAGATGCAGCGCCAGCCCGACATTTTTGGAGACCTGGGCGTGGCGTCCCGCAAGCTGGAACTGAAGGACGATCTGCCCAATGGGAGTTGGACCTTTCAGATCCGCGCCGGGGCGGTGACGCTGACCTGCGACGGCAAGGAGATCGGCCGCGGCACATTCGAGACGCGCACTTCCCCGATTTTCGGCTTTGCCATCGCCCAGCCTTCCGGTGCGGTGACGATTCAGCGAATGACGCTGCGGGCCAGTGGCTCCCCGGCGGAGCTTTCCGGCCAGCAGCGCGAACAGGCAGTCGCTGCCGCCACGCTCAACGACGAGGCTGGCCGCCTGATGCGCAGCAAGCAGCACGTGGAAGCGATGCTCAAGGCGCGGCAGGTTGTCCCCTTGTACGAAAAGCTCTACGGGAGGGACCATCACGACGTGGCCAACGCCCTGTTTAACCTGGGACTGGTTCTCAAGCACGGCGGAGAATTGCCGGAGTCGGTCAAGGCCTTCGAGGAAGCGCTTGCCATCCGTCAGCGGCTGTTCGGCTTGGACCATCCCGATACCGCGCAGATCGAGATGGAGCTTACGGTCGTGCTGGTGGATCTTATGCGGCTCGAGGCCGCATTTCCGCACTGCATGGCCGCCCATTTCTCGTTTGTCAGCTACTACGGAGACGACAACCGCAGCGCGATCCTTTCGCGCCAGATCCTCGACAAGCTGCCGCGACCCAAAAAAGAGGACGAGACATGAGCGGAGACCGGCCCGGCGAGCCGGACGGCGTGTCTTATGAGCCTTGGTCGAAGCTCCCGCCCGACGGAGGGGAAAATCTGGTCCCCGCGGCGTCTGTCATTGCCGCTGAGTTGATTCCGGCAGAGCCGCTTCCAACGGCTGATCGACTGCACTGGCCGGTTCGCCGCCGCGTCCGGCTGCCGGTGATCTTGTTCATTTTGACAGCGATTTCAACGTGGCTGGCGGGCACGACGGGCTTCTTGCCGTTTAGCTATTTGTCTTCTGGCAGCCTGATGCCGCTGCGCCAGGCGATCGTCGCCCACTGGGACGACGGGCTGATCTACATGGTGTGTGTGATCTCCATCCTCTTGGCGCACGAGATGGGACACTTCGTCTACACCGTGATTTATCGCGTGCCGGCCAGCTTCCCCTACTTCCTACCGCTGCCGACGATCACGGGAACGGCCGGGGCGGTGATTGCCATGGACGGCCGCCGGGCCAACCGACCGCAGATTTTCGACATCGGCATTGCCGGCCCGCTGGCGGGTTTGGCGCTGATCATTCCGATCACCTGGATCGGTATTGAGCGACTGGATTTCTCGCAGCCCCCATCGGGGGGCTGGGCGATGTATGCGCCGCTGGCCGTGCGCTGGGCCGTCGATGCCGTCCATCCGGGAAAACTCCCCGACAGCGGGCTGATCTTTTACAGCCAGGCCAATCCCTATTTCGTGGCCGGCTGGTTTGGCCTGCTCATGACGGCGCTGAACATGTTTCCCGTCAGCCAACTCGACGGTGGACACATCACTTATACTCTGTGGGGAAAAGGGGCGCACTGGCTTGCCCGTGGCGTGATGGTGCTCGTGTTTGCGTACATTGTCTACACGGGCGATCTGAAAGGGGTGCTGATGGCGGTGCTGGTGATGGTGATTGGCACCGATCACCCGCCGACGTCGGATGACACCGCGCCGCTGGGCTGGTTTCGGGTTATGCTGGGATACGCTTCGCTGGTGATACCGATCGTCTGCTTTCCGCCGCAGATCCTCGAGCTGTTTTGAATGAGCGCCGTTGGAGGTCTTGCCATGTGTCGCATGTATCGCTGCTGGCATCGTGGTTCGTCGTTGCGCGGGAGCGGAACGCTGCTTGCGCTCCTGTACGTTGCATCTAGTGCGCTGTGCCAGGAAGAGCGCGCAGCGCCGATCGATCCGGACGGCATCCGCGGCACGCTGGTGATTGCCGGCGGCGGAGAATTGCCCGAGGCCGTGGCCCGGCGGTTTGTACGCGAGGCCAGGGGACGCCGGACTCGCATCGTGGTCATCCCCACGGCTTCGGCGACCGCGGACGAGGAAGTTGCCGATCCGGCGAAGGCCGAGCGCCATTTGGCGCCGTGGAAAGCTCTTAACGTGGGCGATGTGAAGCTGCTGCACACGCGCTCGCGCGAGACCGCTAATGACGAGGCGTTTCTCGCGCCGCTGAAGCAGGCGACTGGCGTGTGGTTTGGCGGCGGCGAGCAGTCGCGGCTGGCCGAGGCATATTTGGGGACCGGAGTTGAACGCGAGATCAAGGCCGTACTGGCCCGCGGCGGCGTGGTCGGCGGCACGAGCGCCGGCGCCGCCATCCAGTCCCATGTCATGATCGCCGGCGGCAATCCCGAGCCGACAATGGCGACGGGTTTTGACCTGCTCCCCGGAATGATCGTCGATCAGCACTTTCTGGCGCGCAGCCGGCAGCCGCGGCTCGTGGCGGCGATCGCTAAAAATCCGGCGCTCGTCGGGATTGGCATTGACGAGGGGACGGCGCTGGTGGTCAGCGGCCGGCGGATGGAAGTCATCGGCCGGTCGCGCGCCGTCGTGATCCTGGCCGGTTCTGCCGACGGTAAGCTCCCCCGAAGGGAAATCATGCTAGGTAATGGCGACACGCAAGATCTGACAGCGCTCCGCCGTGCGGCCGCCGATCGCAGCCGGGGAATCACCCTGCCGGCTCAGTGGCCGGCGCCGCAGCTTGCCAGCGGTTCGCTGGTGATCGTGGGAGGCGGCGGAATGCCCAAGGAGATCACGGACAAGTTCATGGAGTTGGCCGGGGGACCTGATGCGCCGATCGTCGTGTTGCCGACGGCCAATCCGGATGCTGGTCGCGAAAGTCAGCGAGAGGGCGCGTATCTGACAAGGCTGGGATTCAAAAAGGTGACCGTGCTGCCGCAGACGAGCAAGGACGAAGTCGAATCAGGCGGTTTCGAAGAGGCGCTCCAGACGGCAAAAGGCGTCTGGTTCGGCGGCGGCCGCCAGTGGCGGTTTGTCGATGCGTACGCCGGCACCAGGGCCGAGGCCCTGTTCCGCGAGGTGCTGGCCCGCGGCGGCGTGATCGGCGGCTCCAGCGCCGGCGCGACGATCCAGGCCGATTACCTGGTCCGCGGCAGTCCGCTCGGCAATGAGGAGATGATGGTCGAGGGTTACGAGCGCGGGCTGGGATTTCTGCCGGGCACGGCAGTCGATCAGCATTTTTCGCAGCGGAAGCGGTTCCTGGACATGACGTCGCTGATGCGGCGGCATCCGCAGCTCCTGGGCATCGGCATTGATGAAGCGACGGCGCTCGTCGTGCAAGGCAAGATCGGCGAAGTCGTTGGCCGCGGCCAGGTGCATTTTTACGACTATCGAAGCGGGCCGCCGGCAGCCGACAAGCAGGACTTCACGGCGGTTGCAGCCGGCGGGAAATACGATTTGGCAGACCGGAAAGTGGTGGGGCCGTAGCGAGTCGAGACGATTCAGCATCG
>DASRJP010000379.1:0-9701 GCA_035649415.1 Pirellulaceae bacterium
ACTACAATTCGCCGGCCCATCATCTCCACTCGCGGAGCGAGTGGTCTACATCCCCACGTCACGGACGACGGGTCATGTCTGCACTCCCTGCTAGCACGCCCCCGGTTCTGTCCCCCGCCGGCCAGCTTGAACTGGCCCGCAGCATCCTCAATGTCGAGGCTGGTTCCATACTGGCCCTGGCACAGCGGCTGGGCGCCGAATTCTGTCGTGCGGTCGAGCGGATCGCCACGTCACGCGGCGCGGTGCTCGTCACGGGCATGGGCAAGGCCGGGCTGATCGGACAGAAGATCACCGCCACTCTGGCCTCGACCGGCACCCGCAGCCACTTTTTGCATCCGGCCGAAGCAATCCATGGCGACTTGGGACGCGTCCATGCGGACGATGTGCTGCTTGTCCTTTCCTACAGCGGCGAAACCGAGGAAGTGACTCGCATCCTGCCGTCGCTCACGAAACTCGCCTCTTGCCTGATCGCCATCACCGGCCAGCGGCACAGTACGCTTGGCCGCCTGGCCGACGTGACTCTCGACCTGGGTCCGATCCGGGAGGCTTGCCCGCTCGGCCTGGCCCCCAGCGCCAGCACCACTGCCATGCTGGCCCTGGGGGATGCCCTCGCGCTCGTCCTCAGCCGGATGCGCGGTTTTGCCGAGGAAGACTTCGCCCGCTTCCATCCCGGCGGCAGCCTGGGCCGCAAGCTTTCCAAAGTGGAGGAGGTGATGCGTCCGCTGGCCGAATGCCGCGTGGCCGGCGTGTCGCAGAGCGTCCGCCAGACGCTGATTGCTCAGCGCCGCCCGGGCCGGCGCACCGGGGCGGTGATGGTAGTCCACGGTGACGAAACGCTTGCCGGCATTTTCACCGACAGCGATTTGGCGCGGCTGCTGGAGCGAAAGGAAGACGCGGCCATCGATGGGCCGATTGGCGACGTGATGACCAAGTGTCCCACCAGCGTCGTGGCCGGAACGCTGTTGCCTGCCGCTTGCGACGTGCTGGCAGCGCGTAAAATCAGTGAGTTGCCCGTCGTCGACGGCGCCGGCCGACCGCTAGGTCTGATCGACATTACCGACATTGTCGGCGCGACCGACGCCAGAGATGCCGGCGCAGAAGAACCCACCGTTTTCAAGCTTGTACCGGCTCCGGAAGACGAACCGATCAATTCAGTGGCCACTCCGCACTCGCCATGAACCTGCCCACTCTCTGCCGCCCGATCGAGCTGATCCTGTCGGACGTGGACGGCGTCCTGACCGACGGCGGCGTGGTGTACGACAACCAGGGGATCGAAATCAAGAAATTCCACATTCGCGATGGGCTGGGGATCAAGCTCTGGCAGCGGGCCGGCTACAAGTTCGGCGTTCTTACCGCCCGCACCAGCCACATCGTGAAAGTCCGCGCCAGCGAGCTGGGAATCGACATCGTCCGCCAAGGCTTCGAAAAAAAACTCCCCGTAGCCCAGGAGATCCTGCGGCAGCTTGCACTGAAACCGGAGCAGCTCTGCTACATCGGCGACGACCTGACTGATCTGCCGGTGATTCGGCAGGCGGGGCTGGGGGTGGCCGTGGCCGACGCGGTGGACGACGTGCGCGGGGCCGCATCGCTGGTCACGAAACTCCCCGGTGGACAGGGGGCCGTGCGCGAGGTGATCGAGCTGATCCTGCGAGCCAAGTCGCGATGGGAGGACGTGCTACAGAACTATGTCGGATAGAGAGTCCAAAGGCCAGAGTCCTCGGTCCAAAGTCATCGGCACGATGTCTTTGCGCGTTCGACTTTGGACTTTGGACTTTGGACTTTGGGCCTAATGCTTCCCCTCCGTCGCTATCTCGCTGCTCTCGCCATCGCCGTCGCGGCCTACGGCGCTTATGCGCTTTTGGCTGCGCCGTGGCTGGAGCCGCGGGCCATGGGGCGTGGCGCCGCGTCTAGTCTGCCGCCGCAGGCGGTCAGCGTGGACGAAGGCTTTCGCGAGCTTTTTGCGCCCGGTTCGTGGGAACTCGACAATCCCAAGATCGTGGAAACTGCGCAGTGTACGCTGTTGTTCAAGGACTACCAGCCGCTCCCCGACGGTCGCATGGAGATCAATCCGTGCACTCTCATCTTCTACACGGTCGCAGGCACGCCCAAACCGGGCAGCCCCATCGCAGCGCGGCGTCCCATCGTCTTAAGAGCGCTACAGGGAGCCGTGCTCCAGTTCGACCGGCCGATCGATCTGGGGCGGGCCACCATGGGTCGGTTGATCGAAGGGACGCTGCGCGGATCGATCCGCATCTTCAGCCCTCCCAGCCAGCCCGGTGCTAACGACGCCCTGGAGCTCACGACGCGCAATGTCAAAATCGATCGCGAGAAGGTCTATACCTCGAGCACGGTCGATTTTCGCTACGGCACCAGCTTCGGCCGCGGCCGCGACCTGACCATCACGTTTCTGCCCGAAGACAAAGAGCGCGAGAAACGATCGCCTTCGCTCGGCGGTCTGAGCGTGCTTCAGCTGGCCCACGTCGAACGGCTGCACCTGGAAGGCGAATCATCGGGAATTCTCCCCGACAGCGCTGTCGCCGGCACTCCGGGTGGTGCCGCTGGCCAGCAAGCGGACGCCGCGGCGACAGCCGAATTGCCGCTGGAAGTCCGCTGTGACGGCCCGCTGGTGATCGACTTCGAGCAGAACCTGGCTGCACTCGATGAAAAAGTGGAGATCAGCCGCGTCTACCCACAGGGACCTCCCGACCGACTGACTTGCGACCGACTGCTGTTTCATTTCTCGCAGCGGCGCGGCGCCGCAAGTAAAACGGCCGCTTCCAAAACACCTGCTACGCCCACGGCAGGGAGTGCCGACGACAATCGCTGGTCGGCTCGGCAACTGGCCGAGCAGGTGGAGCGCGTAATCGCCATCGGCACTCCGGTTATTCTCGACGCGCCGCAGGCGTCACTCTACGCCAAGGCGGAGCGGGCGGAGTATCTGGCCGGCAGCAAACGGATTGCGCTGGAAGGTGGCCCCACGGCGCCGCAGGTTACTCTCCGCCGACAAGAGAGCGAGTTTGAGGCGCGGGAAATCGAGTATGAGCTGGCCGAGCCGGGACACCTGGGTCGGCTGTGGGCTGCCGGCCCTGGGCGGCTGAACTTCGTTCCCCAGGAGGGCCAGGGTGGTCAAAGCGTCGAAGCAACTTGGCAAACGGAATTGACCATTGCCCCGCACGAGAAGAACAAGATCGTGGCCCTCAAAGGCAGGCCCAGCGTGAGGATCGGTGGTACCAGCTCTTTCTCTGCCAGCGAAATCCAGCAGGCAGATCGTGCCTCTGGCGGCGAGATCTACTTGTGGTTGGTGGAAGTGCCAACGGACGCTCCACCCGCTGCGGGACGCGACACCACTTCGCGGCTAGTCATCCAGCCCGACCGCATGCTGGCCACAGGCAAAGTCGAGATCGATTCGCAGCAGCTCGCGGCCCACACGCAAGAGCTTCAGGCCTGGTTTCTCCACCAGCCAGCGCCGGCACAACCCGCTGCGCCTCGCCCGGGAGCGATTTTCGAACCGCCTCCGCAGCCCGCGCCCCGGCCGCCCGCGGCCGACTCGCGGCAACTGCAAAAGCTCGACGTCACGGGGAAGCTGGTGCAATTGCAAGTCCTGCGGCGGGGCCAGGAAACACTGGTCGAAAATCTGGCGATTAGCGGTGGCGTGACCGTCAAGGAGCTGGCGGCCAGCGGGCCCGCCGCTGCCGGGCCGCTGGAACTGGTCGGCGACCTGGTCACGCTGCGCGAGGGAACGAGCGCTAGCGCCAAATTGGAAATTCACGGCTGGGCCGGCAAAGAGGGGCAGCCGCCGCGTCATGCCAAGGTGAGTGCCCGCGGTATGTCACTTTCCGGACAGACCATTCATTTGCTTCCGGTTGACAATCGTCTGTGGATTTCGGGACCCGGTGAGGCGGTGCTGCCCGTTCCGCAGGACCAGGGGCAGGAGCGCGCGCTCGTGCCGCCGCCCGACCTGCGACGCGAGTCCGTCCGTCCTGCCGCCAGCCGCGACCAGGCCGCGCCGCGCCCCACGCGGCCGCTGACGGTGACCTGGCACGATGCGCTTGAGTTCGACGGGCAGCGAGGGGTCTTTAGCGGCAACGTCAAGGCGCTCGGAGAAGCAGAATTTGCCGCCGGTGCGGAACTGACGGTCACCCTCAACCAGCGGATCGACTTCCAGGCGCCTCGGCAGTCTCAAGCAGTCCAACTGGCCCGCCTTCATTTTGCCGGCGGCACGGCGGATGTGATCATGCAGCGCGTGCTCCGCGATGAGCGGGGGCAGACGAGTGCCGTCGATAATGCTCGCGTCCGCAACCTGGACATCGACCAGACGATTGGCAAGTTCACTGCCGCTGGTCCTGGCGAGGTGTGGACGGTACGCCGCGACATGAAGGCGCTTCCGGGCGGAGCGTTGGCTCCGGCATCCCAAGCGGCAGGGAAGCTGGCCTACGTCTGCGTGACGTTCCAGGGAAAGATCGTCGGTGATCTGAACCGCCGCGAAGTCGAGTTCCAGCGACAGGTGGAAACGACTTACGCTCAGGTGCAAAACTGGAACGATCGCATTGTGGCCACGCGGATCGAAGACCTGGGAGAGAGCGGCGTGTACGTGCAGAGCGACTCGCTCAAGCTGACCGAGATGGTCTTCTCGCCGACCCAGCGCTGGATCGAGATCGACGCCAGCGGCAATGCCCAGGCAGAGGGGCTCAAGTTCGTCGCCCGCGCGGCGCGCATCGGGTATACGTCCGACAAGGACCAACTCGTTATCGAGGGGGACGGGCGCGTGCC
This sequence comes from Pirellulaceae bacterium, assembly GCA_035649415.1. GTDB lineage: Bacteria > Planctomycetota > Planctomycetia > Pirellulales > Pirellulaceae > DATKDU01. The sequence continues at coordinate 4,771 of DASRJP010000379.1, forward strand.
GGCCGAATTCTGGAGCCGATCGGCCCCTGGCGGCGCCACTTCCTACCTTGAGGCACGCCGGCTGCTCTACCAGCGCGCCACCGGCTCCTTCCAAGTAGACGACGCCAAGACCGGGACGTTCGACACCAGCAATCTACCCAAGGGGGGCAAACCGCCGCCCAAGCTGCGGTAAGAGAAAGGGTGGGGCGGCGGCGGGCATCCGCCTATCGGCCAAGAAAAGATCGGGCCCCCAAGTCCCGCAAGGGCGTCAGAACCGTTAACGCTGCCGCGGACGCCCGCAATTCGCACATTCGAATTTGCCCGCAGACCACTTGCGAAGTAGGTTTTTGATGCGTTCGGACTAATCTGCCGCTGCACCGGTGGCGGAGTGGCCGGACCACCGTTCCGGGTCATTAGTCTTTCGCTTAGAAGGGAGGCGCGTCATGCAGAGACTGCTCCGTCTCTTGAGGAGCGAAGACGGACCGACTGCCGTTGAGTATGCGGTGATGCTGGCGCTGATCGTGGGTACGGCCCTGGGTACGATCCATTTTCTGGCTCAGCAGACCGGGGCGTGTTTCGATCGCACCTGCGACGAGATAGAAACCGCCGTTAACAACGGCAGCTAGTTTTGCCTTCGCCAATCCATCGGCCGCGGCCTTTGTCATCCTGACCGGCGCTCAAATGCGTCAACAGAGGGTGCCAGGGCCGCGGCCGATCTTTTTGGCACACTGGAAAAGTGCCGCCAGCGCCACGCGGCGCCTTCACTCTTCACCTGCCCCATGCCCGCAGGTCCCCCGGTGCGGTATCGTGGACGCTACCTCGCGGCCCGCTGCGCCGCGAAGCTACCTCCTTCCGCGACTGCGCCCATGTCTGCCGTCTCCGACATCCTCGGTCCACAGGGGCGCATCGCGCAGCGGCTGAAAGGCTACGAGCATCGCCGCGAGCAGCTCGACATGGCCGAGGCGATTGCGGCCGCCATCGCGGGGCAGCAGCATCTGATCGTCGAAGCGGGGACCGGGGTGGGCAAGAGCTTCGCCTATCTGGTGCCGGCGATCCTGGCCATGTGTGACGCCCAGGAGCAGGCAGGACCGGATGACAACGACGACGAGCACAAGCCGAAGAAACGCATCGTCATCAGCACGCACACGATCAGCCTCCAGGAGCAGCTCCTGGGCAAGGACATTCCCTTCCTCCGCAGCGTGATGCCGCAGGAGTTCACCGCCGTGTTGGTAAAAGGGCGTGGGAACTACCTCAGCCTCAGGCGAATGAACAATGCCGCCGACAAGTCGCGGAGCCTGTTTGCGTTCGACGAGGAGCTCAGCGAGCTACAGCAGATCGTCGCCTGGTCGAAAGAAACCGGCGACGGCTCGCTGTCCGACCTGCCATTTCGCCCCAAAAACGCAGTTTGGGACGAAGTGGCCAGCGACAGTCACAACTGCCTGGGCCGGCACTGCCCAACACATGCTCAATGTTTCTATTTCCGGGCGCGGCGGCGGATGTACAACGCGCAGCTCCTGGTCGTCAATCACGCTCTGTTTTTCAGCGACCTGGCCCTCCGCCAATCCGGAGCGCAGATCCTGCCTGATTACGAAGCCGTGATTTTCGACGAGGCGCACACGATGGAGGCAGTCGCCGGCGATCACCTGGGCCTGAATGTCTCGTCCGGGCAGGTGAGCTACATCCTGAACAAGCTGTATAACGACCGGACGAACAAGGGGCTGCTGGTCACCAAGAAGCTATTCGAGGCGCAGCATCGGGTACTGGAATGCCACCAGCGGGCCGACGAGTTTTTCAACGACGTGTACGCCATCTCCCGGCAAGGGAGCAACCGCAACGGCCGCATCCACCAGCCGGACCTGGTCACGAACCCCCTCAGCCCCGTGCTCCTCGCGCTGTCCCAGGAAATCATCCGCCAGGCCGAGCCGATCCAAAGTGAATCGGAGAAGCTGGATTTCGTTTCGGCGGCCGAGCGACTCATCGGCCTGGCAGGGCAGATCACCCACTGGCTCGAGCAGCAGTCCAGCGGCTTCGTCTACTGGATTGAGAGCGCTCCGTCGCGCCGCGGACTTCCGCGGATCACGCTCTCGGCCGCCCCGATCGACACCGGGCCAGCTCTGCGCGAGCAGCTCTTCGAGAAGACCAGGAGCGTAATCATGACCAGCGCCACGCTGGCCACCGGCCGCTCCAAAAACCCTCTCCCTCCAGGGGAGAGTGGCCAGCGCAGCCAGCCGGGTGAGGCGCTGCCGGCAGCTCGCGCGTCGAACCGAAGCGACGCCGACCCCGCCTTCACCTTCTTCAAATCCCGCGTCGGGCTGACGCAGTCGCTCACCCTTCGCGTCGGCAGTCCCTTCGACTTCCGCCGCCAGGCCAGGCTGATCCTCGTCCGCGACATGCCCGACCCCGCCAGCGAACGGGAAGCATACGAGGGCCGTTGCACCGCACTGATCCAGCGGTACGTCGCCCGGACCGACGGCCACGCCTTCGTGCTGTTCACCAGCTATGAACATCTCCGTCGCGTCGAATTGGACCTGACGCCCTGGCTGGCGCGCCAGAACCTAGCACTGTACAGCCAGGGGGCGGGAGTGCCGCGGACGCAGATGCTCGACCAGTTCAAAGCCAATCCGCGGGGCGTGCTCTTGGGAACCGACAGTTTCTGGCAGGGGGTCGATGTGCCGGGGGACGCCCTGCAAAACGTGATCATCACGCGGCTGCCGTTTGCCGTTCCGGACGCGCCGCTACTGGAAGCCCGCCTGGAGGCGATTCGCGCCCGCGGTGGCAATCCCTTCTGGGATTATCAGCTCCCCGAGGCGGTGATTAAACTTCGGCAAGGCTTCGGACGACTGATCCGCACCGCGACCGATCAGGGGACGGTGGTGATCCTCGATCCGCGGATTCGCACGAAGCAGTACGGACGAACTTTTTTGGATTCCTTGCCCGATTGCCAGGTCGTGGAAGAGACTGCACTGGGCGAGGACGCGCCCGCCGCTGGCGACGGACAAGGGGCGGCAAACCGCGCCAGACCAACTCGCGCCAGACCGAAAGAGTGACCCCAACGGGAGAGCAGCCATGAACGTACCGCTACGATTTTTATTTAGCCTGATGGCGCTGGTCGCCGTTTCGCCGCCGCTGGCGGCCCAGGACAAGGAGTCAGACCGGCTGCCCGTTGCCGTTTTGAACCTGGACGCGCTGTTCAAGGAGGATCCGCAGGTGGTCCAGGGGCTGGCCGACCTGAAACAGGAGGCGGCCGAGATCGATGAAAAGGTCAAGCTCCGGCAGACCGAGCTGGAAGCCGTGGGAAGCGACGCCCGCAAGGCCCAGCCAGGCAGCCAGGAGCAGCGCCGGCTCCAGCAGGAATTCCTGAAGCTGAACAATGAGCTCCAGCAGTACATCAATCGCGAACGGGCTGGCGTCCAGATGAAAGAGGCCAAGATCTACCTCACTGCGTATCGCGAGATCGAAAGCGTGGTAAAGGAGTACTGCAAGGAGAAAGGGATCAAGCTGGTAATCCGGCAGCAATCGACGTCGCTCGACGAGAACCAGCCGGCCCAGGAAATCGTCAAGGCGCTCAATCGGCTGGTCATCTATGAAGACGGCCTGGACATTACGGACGACATCAGAACGCGGCTGAAAGCAAAGGACAAGAACTGATGAATCGTTTCCATCTCGCGACCATCGCGGCCATCTGGTTGCTGTGTTTGCCGCCGCTGGCGGACGGCGGCGAAATCGCCCTCCGCGATCAGGAGCTGCCGACGCGGTTGACCGTGGGCTATGCCGTGCGGCTGATCGACATGAACGAGGATAAGCGACTGGATATCTGCATTGTCGATTCCGAGCGGATCCTGTGGCTGGAGAGTCCCAACTGGGACGAACACATCCTGATTGAGAAGCAGACCAAAAAGGACAATGTCTGCTTCGCTCCCTACGACATCGACGGCGACGGGCAGCTCGAATTCGCGGTTGGCGCCGACTGGCGGCCGGCCGACACCGAAACCAGCGGCAGCATCCAGTGGATGCGCCGCGGCGATAATCCAGCCGAGAAATGGTCCGTGATTCCTATCGGCCAGGAGCCGACCGTCCATCGCATGAACTTCGCGGACGTCGACGGCGACGGCAAGCAGGAGCTGATCGTCGCCCCGCTGATGGGCCGCGGCAGCAAGGGGCCGAACTTTGCCGAGCGCGGCGTGCGGCTCTTGTCCTTCCAAATTCCCAGCGACCCGGTGAAAGGGCCGTGGACGCCTACGGTCATCAACGAGGACTTACACGTCACGCACAATTTTCAAGTGACCGACGTCAACGGCGACAGGAAGCCGGACATTCTTTACGTCGGCTTTGAGGGCGTCCACTTGCTCGAGCGGCAAGGCGACGGCCAGTGGAGGCTGACCCGCATTGGAACCGGCAATCAGGAGACGAGCCCCAACCGCGGCGCCAGCGAAGTGAAATACGGCACGCTTGCCGGCGGCAAGGATTACATCGCGACGATCGAGCCGTGGCACGGGCATCAGGTGGTCGTCTACACGCGGCCGAACGGCGAGCGGCCCGCATCGGGTGAGTGGCTGTGGAAACGGCACGTCCTCGACGAGGACCTCAAGTGGGGACACGCGGTCTGGTGCGCCGATCTGGATGGCGACGAGGACCAGGAGCTGGTCATCGGCGTCCGCGACAACAAGGACGAGAAGGCCCGCTGCGGCTTGCGGATCTATGACCCGGCCGACGCATATGCCGGCAAGTGGTCGCGGCAGATCGTCGATCCGGGGAGCGTGGCCATCGAAGACCTGACGTGCGGTGACCTCAACGGCGATGGCCGCATCGATGTGGTCGCCGTTGGCCGGGCGACGCACAACGTCAAGATTTATTGGAATGAGACGGTCGCGGGGAAATGACGAATGTCGAAAGCCAAATGTCGAAGGAATGACGAAGCACGAATGTCGAAATGGCCATATTGAATCCTAAAG
>DASRJP010000380.1:0-6429 GCA_035649415.1 Pirellulaceae bacterium
GCTGCCGGCGGGATTGGCGAGATCAAGATTCAACTGCGTCACGTCGGTGCCTGTGAGGTCATTGACGGTGATAACGTCAGCGCCGCCGAGGGCGTTCACATCGACGTTTTCGACGCCAGAGGTGTCCATGGTGACCGTGCCGGGGTCGCGGAAGAGGATCAGGCGGTTGCCGTTGGCGGAGAGGGAGATATTTTCGTCAACGTTGGATCCGTTGAAGATCATGGTGTCGTTGCCGTCCTGGCCCTCGACGATGTCGCTGCCGTCGCCCGGATCCCATTGGAACGTATCGTCGCCAGTGCCGAGCAAGGCCACGTCGGCGCCGCCATTGCCGTCTACAAAATCGTTGCCGTCGCCGCCGCTCAAGCGGTCTGCTCCATTGCCCCCCAGCAGCGTGTCGTCGCCGGCCCCACCATCCACAGAAATATGAATCAGGGCGGCCAGATTGCCGCTGGCCGAGAAGCGGTCGTCGCCGCCATTGGCGTTGACGACCAGGTTCTCGCTGGTGCCGATGTCAATGAAGAACGGCCCCGGATCGGTGCGGTCGAAGCGGACGCGGTTGCCATTGGCCGTGGCGGTGAAGTTCTCGCCGACATTGCCGCCGTTGACCTCGACCGTGTCGGTGCCAGCGCCCCCTTCGTTGAGATCACTGGCATCTCCGGGGTTCCAGATCATGCGGTCGTCGCCTGCCTGGCCGAAGGCCTGGTCGTCGCCGGCGCCGCCGGTCAGCACATCGTTGCCAGCGCCGCCAAACAGCACATCGACGCCACCCTTGCCCAGGAGCGTGTCGTTGCCCGCCTCGCCGAAGAGCCGATCGTTTCCTGAGCCGCCGGTGAGCGTGTCATTGCCAGCGCCCCCGTAAAGGTTGGCTTTTGGCAGCGCTCCGTTCGCCTCGTCCAACGAAAGCGTGTCGTTGCCCGCTGCGCCAAACATCCGAATCAGCTTCGTGCTGGCGACGGTTGGAGCGCCCCCCCTGATCGTGATCGCCCCTCCGTTGACCTGCAGCGTGCCGGCTGCGTCACGACTAACCACGATCGTATTGTCCTGGTTGTCGCCGATGACCGTGAGCACGCCGTGACTAAAAAACGCGTTGACGGCCGGCGTGATCCGCTGGCTGAGCGTTTCGAAAGCCATGACGCGACGCGCAGCGCGGCGCTTCGCGGACTCCTTGCCGAGGCCAAGGTGCTCACAAAACCATTGCTTCCAACAGCGGCGTGACATGTCCAATTCCTCTCTTCTCGAGTTCCGAAATAACAAAAAATTCATCAAACCGGCGGCTGGACATCGGTTGTCTGGCGCACCAGCCCTTCCTGCACATTTTTTTCAGCCACTTCGGTGCAAGCTGTCACAATTCGCGCCGCAGTACGAAGATGACAATGTGGAGCAACCTGTTCAGCCTGATGGATGCGGCTACAAAGGTTGAATCCCGCCGGCCGGAAGAATCGGCCAAACAATCTCAGAACAATCCTCGCGCCTCCCCCGTAGGGTGGGTCCAGGGGAACAATCGCTGGGGGGAAATTCGACATGCCGTCAGACGCACTGGCGCCGCGCGCTTGGCTCGCTCTCGACGCCGAATCGAAAGCGGCATTTCAACAATTCAGCCGGCGACTGATCGGCCTGGCTCGCGCTCATTTGCACGGTCGCCTGCAGCACAAGGTCGATCCCGAAGACGTGGTGCAATCGGCGTATAAAAGCTTGCTGCTGCGGTATGGCGAAGGGGCTCTCGCGGCGAAGGGATGGGAGGGGCTGTGGGGCCTGCTGACGCTGATCACCATTCGCAAGTGCGCCGATCGGGCCCGCCACTATCGGGCTGAGTGCCGGGACCTCGGGCGCGAAGCCGGTGCGTCGTGCGGCCCTGATAGCAACCCGGCCTGGCTCGAAGTCACGGCACGTGAACCGACACCCGATGAAGCCGTCATCTTGGCCGAGACGGTTGCCGATCTGCTCCAGCGACTCGATGGCGACGGGCGGACGATCGTGGAGCTAATTCTGCAAGGTTATTCGACCCAAGAGATCAGCGAGCAGACAGGTCGCGCCGAGCGCTCGGTGCGGCGGCTGCGCGAGCGGGTGCGGAGGCACCTCGAGCAGCAATAAGTGAAACCGACCACTCCAGGATTCCGCCATGACGCCAAGACCGAACGATGCGCCCACGGTGGACCAGTGGTCGCAATGTGAAGAGTTGCTTGCCGGGTTCGAGCGGGCGTGGCGAGCCGGGCGGTCGCCGAAGATCGACGACTACCTGCGCGGGGAGGACGCCGAGCAAGGGGAATTGCTCGTGGAGCTGATCCACGTGGACCTGGAATTCCGCCTGAAAGCCGGCGAGGCCGCCCGGGTGGAATCGTATCTGGACCGCTATCCGCGGCTGATCCATGACCGAGCCACGGTGCTGGGCCTGCTGGAGGCGGAGTATGACCTGCGGCAGCGCACGGAAGGCGCTGTCAGTTTGGACGAATATGCACGGCGATTTCCGGCGCACATCGAGGAGCTGCGACGCCGCCTGGCCTGCGCTGAGACGATGGCCGTTCGAAGTGCAGAGCCCGGCACAACGGCCGGCGGGCGCGAGCTGCCGGTAGTGCCCGGCTATGAAATCGTTCAGGAGGTCGGCCGCGGTGGCATGGGCATCGTCTATCAGGCGCGACAACTCGGTCTGGCGCGCACGGTGGCACTCAAGATGGTTTCGACCGGATTGAAGGCCGGCCCCAAGGACCTGACCCGCTTTCGCGCAGAGACAGCGGCGCTCGCACGCTTGCAGCATCCCAACATCGTCCAGATTTACGACGTCGGCCAGGCCGCCGGCCGGCCTTACTTTGTCTTTGAGTTCGTGGCCGGCGGCAGCCTGGCCCAGCAGCTCCGGGGCCAGCCCCAACCGGTGCGTCCGGCGGCACAACTTATTGAAACCTTGGCGCGGGCCGTCCAGGCCGCTCATGCCAATGGAGTCATTCACCGCGATCTCAAGCCGGCCAACATCCTCCTCCAGAGGTCGGATCAACTGGACCGCTCGCCTCCGCCGTCGGACTTCCGTCCTCTGACCTCGGACCTCGTTCCCAAGATTGCCGACTTCGGCCTGGCCAAATACGTTGGCGGCAACGGAGAGGGGCCGGACCCTCACGGACCCACGCTCACGGGCGAGTTACTGGGCACTCCCAGCTACATGGCCCCCGAACAAGCGATGGTCGAGCGCCAGCCAGTGGGTCCGACTGCCGATGTCTATGCCCTCGGGGCCATCCTCTATGAACTGCTGACTGGCCGGGCTCCCTTCACGGGGGAAACTCCGCTTTCGACCGTGTGGCAAGTGCTCCACAGCGAGCCAGTGTCCGTGACCAGTCTCCAGCCCAATGTGCCGCGGGATCTGGAGACCATCTGCCTGAGATGTCTTCGCAAGGAGCCCCGCCAACGCTACGGCAGCGCCCTGGAGTTAGCGGAGGATCTCGAGCGATTTCTCCGCGACGAGCCGATCCGGGCGCGGCCCGTGGGAGCCGCGGAGAAACTGTGGCGCTGGATGCACCGCCATCCGGCCGCGGCAATTCTCCTGGCCGCCGGCCTGCTGGCGCCACTGGTGGCGCTGATCACGTTGTCATTCCTGTCGGCTCAGCTGGTCCGCTCCAATGCCCTGGAAAGCGCGGCGCAACAGGCGGAGCTGCTGGAGGAAGCCACCAAGGAGTACAGCCGGAACGTCCAGCGCGTGACGAAGGCCAATTACACGGTCAACAAAATGGTCCCACCCACCCCTGGCACGGTGCCGCTCAGCATCCCGGCCACGTTCCTGCACGACGTCGGCGAACAGATAGCCCAGGTGGGCAGGTCCGGCGTGAGGGTGCGCCAGTACAGCGACTATCCCTTTCCCTGGCGAACCGGCGGAGGCCCGCGGGACGAGTTCGAGCGCGAGGCGCTCGTGCGACTGCGGCAGAGCAAGGGGCAGGAGACGGTCCATGAGTTCACCGAAATGGACGGCCAGCGCGTGGTCCGCTACGCCCAGGCGCGGATCATGCAGCGCTCCTGCGTCGAGTGCCACAACACCCACCCGAAGTCGTCCAAGAAGGACTGGCAGGTAGGGGACGTCCGCGGCGTGTTGGAGATCATCCGCCCTCTAGACAAGGACGAGGCGCGGGTCGGTGAAGCCGTCCGCCTGGCGCTGCTCGTGAGCGCCGTGGTTTCCGGCGGCCTTTTGCTGGGGGGAAGTCTGCTCGTCCTAGCTGGCGGCCGCAGACGCACGGCAATTGGATCGTGAAATTGGGCTGAAGCTGCATGGGCGCTCTATCCGTCTTTCCCCCGCCTTCGTGGGCCGAAGGCCCCGGACTCGTTAGCCCAGGGCGCAGCCCTGGGATGGAATGGCAAAATAAATCGATCTTTTCGTAGGCCCAACGGGCCGCGACCCTGGTCCCACACATAGCGTTCGTCGTATTCAATGCCGTGACGCGCCAGAAGCAAGCGGAATTCCTCATGGTACGTGCGCTGGCGGTGATGTTCATCCTGATTGGCCACGTACTGCTTGACGTCGGGGGCGTTCGATGGGCTCACTGAGAAGACGCCATAGCCGTTTTGCCATTGGAAATTCGCCAATTGCCGGCCTTCTTCCTTGATCCGCGCCGACGAGCTGGTTTTGACCTCTTCGACCAGCTTCGCGATCGAAAGGGTGCGATGGAGCGAACACAGGATGTGCACATGATCTGCCACCACGCCTACCTGGAGCGAAGGACACTTGAGGTTCTGAAGGGTTCCGATCAGATAGCCGGTCATCACGTCGCGCACTTCCTTGGTGTGCAAAAGCTTCTCGCGGTTTTTGGTGCTGAAGACGACGTGCAACAAGACGTTGGCCAGGGACTGGGGCACGTTGATTCTCCAGCGCGGGTGGGTCGCGGCCCGTTGGGCCTGAAGACGTTTTTTTATTGTGCGCATTCCGTCCCAGGGCTGCGCCCTGGGCTTTCGAGTAGAGGGCCTTCGGCCCGGATCGTGCTGGCAAGAATGCCGCGGAGCGGGGCGGGGGTTTTCGGGCCGAAGCAAGGGGCTGGAAGCTGGCGCTCTACTTGCTGCTGATCAAGCTGCCCTACGCCATCGTCACCGCCTTGGTCGCCCGGGCGAACATTGGCCAGAAGCCGTAAGCTCCCGTAGCAGGATGGCGGTCCGGTCCAGCCGCGGTGGAAACGGATGTCGTCAATCAGTTCCGATTGTGTCAATCAGATCCGATTACGCCACCGAGCCTCTGCTTCCTCAAATGAGATGCCGAGCGACTTTCGAAACGCCACGTCGACCAGATTTGGACGGCAAGTTTGGTAAAGCGCTCGATACGCGTTCCAGCCAAATTCATCAATGACGAAACCAGTAAAACTGCCAGCAATCCCATAACACCCACGGCGGAAAGGACTGTCAAAGAAAAAGCTCCGGTCGAAAAGACTGCTCAATGTCCATTCGGATCGGCTGCCGAAGCGGCGAATGTACATCGCAACTGGTAGGCCCTGCCATCGTTGCTGTAGATGTACCGCCAATCCCTCGGAAAGCAGTGGCGGCGGGTTGGGATTCCAGCGAGCAGCATAGAGATGAACTAGTTCATGCCGAACGTCTTCTTCAGTATTCGCATGTTCGCCTACCACAATTGCGTTAAAAGAAGGCAGGGCTAAACCGCCGTATCGTGGTCCAAAAAGCTCCGTGACGCAGCCGACGGCTTGAAAGAGGAAGACACTCACCCGTGGAAGCCGAAAACCGAACTTCCTTTCAAGAGCTTTCAGTTCATCCCTCAATTGGACCAATAGAATCTCCGGCATGACTTCGTGCCACAGCTCAGGGGCATAGTGCAAGGCGACCTCGCGCCGACGTGCGGTTCGAAACCGCCAGACCTCCCGAATAAACGCTCCCAGCCACGGATTGTTCCATCCGCCAATCGCGCGCCGCAGAACAAAGCGGTGCACGCGCAAAATCGATTCACACCTTCCTCGAAAGGAAAGATCCGAACAGCCAGGCCGAATGGCGCTGGATAGTCGCTTTAAGCGAGTTGTCATGGGAATTTCGGCGACGCAATCGGTCGATGGTCGCCAGCGAATCAAACGTATTCTATTCGTTCAAGAAATGGCTTGCCAATTTGCCGTTCGGCCGACGGCAATGGTTGTGCTTACTTCGATGCCCTTGTCGTCTGCCGGCGAGTGGCACCGGCACTAGGGTACAGAGTGTGACTTGTGTGCCACTGGGCGGGCCGCCCGCCAGTGGGAACTGCGGATCAATTGACCATCACGCACGAGCCGCAAGCGTCTTTTCGACAAGAGGTGGCCCCAGCTCGCGATCTTCATCTTTTTTTGGCCGCGGTGTGAATAATTGTATACAATGGCGCATCCAAGGGATAGGCCCCGCTGCGCGCGGCCTACCGGCGGTGAAACGCCGCCGCGATGATCTTTGAAAATCTAATCAGCCGGGATCGAGCCATGGCGCGGCGCAATCCTGCGG
>DASRJP010000381.1:0-6839 GCA_035649415.1 Pirellulaceae bacterium
TTCTCGCGCGTGAGCTCGTAGACCCCATCGTCAAGATAGTCGTACCAGAAAGCTTCCAGAACCGCGCGTTTGTCATGGGCTTGTGCGTGGGCCTCGACCTGTCGCCCGGCGGCCGCCATCGCCGCCAGATAGGTGTGCAAAAGCCCGGAGCGATCCTCGTCGCTGGTCGCCTTGGCGTGTGCCGCCAGGTACAGGCCGGCAGCGGCCTCGAAGTCCTCATCGAAGTCCTTCACGTCTGCCGCTGCTTCCAAGCATTCGCGGGTGTCGGGAGCTTCCTTGGCCAGCCAGTCGGCGATGGTCCGCGCGCCCAACTCGTCGTCTGCGTCACACAGCCGCTTGACGAGCTGCTGTGCATGTTTTTCGGAGTCCGGTACGGCGCGAAGGTGCTCGACCAACTCCTGCTTGCGATCGTCGGACAGCAGTTTGGCCAAACCGTCCAGCGCATCCGGTTCGGTGGGGCTCATCGCCAGCACTTGTCGCCAGATTCGCTCGGCGTCCTGAGGGCGCGACAGATGGACCAAGGCGCGAGCCCGTGAACTCAGGACAACGGGAGTGCGACCGATCAGCGTCTCGTACCGCTGGGCCGCCTGTTCTGCTTCTTCCCATCTGTGGAGCTGTTCCAGACAAAAGGTGCGAGTCCGCTCGACGTCGGGGCGGATCTGCGGGCGTTTGACCAGGTCGCACAGTTCCAGGCAGCGGCGGTAATCTCGCAGGTGGTACCACGCGAAAGCCACGCGCATCACGCCGTCGTCGAACAGTCGCTCATCGAGCGCTTTGACGTCGAGTGCATTCAGACGCCGCCGCCCATCCGGAACAAGGTACGGGTTGTCGGCAACATTCTGGGCTTCGTGGGCCAGGTTGTTATAGAATTCCCACGCCTTGGGGTTGCGGTAAGTCAGGCTCATCATGATGGCCACTTCCTCCGCCTCGCTGCGTCCGCTGCCGCTGTCTTCCCAGTCGAACAATCTCCAGTGGTCGGCCGTGCGCGCCAGCCACCAGCGCATGGGGCGCCAGTCGCCGTTGGGATCCGGAAAATATCCCCATACGACCGCCGTTTGTCCGTTCTCCTTCAGTGCCACATGCACGATATGGAACGGCGAACCAGACTGATTGAACGGGTTGTTCCAATACGGCGCCTCCCGCAAGCGGTTGCGATCGGCTGGCGGCAGCTTTATGCAATTGGGTGAGCCCTCGATCTCAGCCAGCGCCCGCTGCCCGTCGATCAGCTTCAATACTTCGGGCGACTCGGCCTCCATTTTTGCAACGCGGCGCGTCTCGCGAAAAAAACGCTCGATCGATTGGAACGTCGCGGCATCGACGCCCACTTCCGATTGTCGAAAGCCGCCGGCCACTTCGGTCTGAAACTCCTGGTCGCTCAATTGCGCCAGCGGGGGCGGCGGACCGATGCGGGCCTGGCGCTGCTCCTCGATCCTTTGGTAGAGCCACCATAAACCAAGCACAAACGCCGCCATCAGAACCAGGCCGCCGGCGCTCGCCACAGCGCAGCCGAACATTAGGCAGCCATCGCGGCTGGACCGCTGAGTGTCCGGCAGAGGTGGGGCAGACCATTGCGACATCGTTACGACTTACTCGTCAGAAGAACGGTGGGAAAACACCCGCGGCGTAGCGATCGCTTGCCACATCAAAACATCCTACCGCGTGCGAACGACCGCCGAGCGATTCTCCATCGCCGGCGGCACGGTCCTGGCCGGTGCAACTATACGTCGCGGATCAGCCGTTTCTCGAACTCCGCTACCACCCATTTTTTCCCCTTGGCCACGACCCGGTGCCCTTCTCTCCGCAGGAGTCGCTTGATCGCGGGAATGCCGCCAGGGTATTTCGCGTTGAGTTCGCCCCCCGCCTTGAGCGTTCGCCAGTAGGGAGTGATCTGTTTGGCCCCCTCGTCTGCGGCCTCTGCGGCAGCATGGGCAGCAATCCAGGCGAAAATGCCGGTCGTGATAGGACAGGCGAAATCCGCGTTGTGTTGGCTGGCTAGAGCGATGCGCAACTCGTTGATCGTGACCAATTTTCCTCTGGGAACCTTGCGCATCAGCTCGTCCACTTCGCGGGGCGCAGGAATCACCATCGTGCCTGATCCCCAGCGCTTGGTCATTTTCCCACTTACCTTGGCGACCTTCGGCAGACCTTTGTCGTCCGCCAGTTTTTCGCGCCACGTTCTGCGCCGTTCCATCGTCTGGTACTCCACCGCTCGCATTTTGGCGATGCGTCCCACCCGCCTGCTAGCTGGGTGCGGCAAAATGTGCCGGTTAGGGGGATTTTCTCGATTCGGCGAACTTTGCCGGCCGATAACCGTGGACAGGATTCCGGTCTGCACCAACCCGAGCGGCTGCGGGAGCCGAGCGGCTTCGCTAACGGGGCGGGTTCGTGTGCCGGATTGAGTCATCGTACACAGGAACGGTGCGCATGGACGCCAGGTTCGGACTGATTCTGTCGCTCATCGGGCTGTCGCTGTCGTCCGGCTGCTGCTGCGATTTGTGCGGGGACGGCTGCGGGCGATCGTGCTGGCCGAAGTGCTGCCGCCCATATGAGGAAAGGATTGCTGCCGAGAGTTCACAGTGCGGCACTTGCTGCCGCGAGGTTGGCTGCGGCGGCGGCATGAAGCAGTGGCTGCACAACAAGGCGACGCATTGCAAGGGATGCGGCGACGTCTACTGGGACGAATGGATCAGCGATCCGCCGGACTGTTGCGATCCGTGCGATCAGTGCGGCAGCTTTACCGGAGCTGGCGTTTGCTGCGATCACGGTTGCGGCTCGGGCATCTTCTGCCGGCTGGGCCATGTGTTTCGCGGGCACCGCTATTGCCCGGGGCCGTGCGGCTGCGACGATTGCGGCGGCATTGGCTGTGACGCGTGCGGCTACGACGGCATGATCGAAGGCGAAATCATCCCAGGGCAGGGCCACGGGAGCGTCCTGGACGAGAATTGGGATCCGTCTCCGGGGCCACGGCCGACGCCAGGCAAACCGCTGCATAAAGCCGACGTGCCGCAAAAGCTGAGAGTCAGCAGCGCCGCGCCGATTGGATCGCGAGCCAGTTGGTAGAACGGAATTCATTCCGTTCCTGTATCCAGCAAGCACCACGCCGTAACCTCGCAGTTGGGTAGCGCCTTTCTCAGGCGCGCGAACTCGCCCTCATCGCAACCTTGGATGCGCAGCACTTTGAGGTTTTTGAGCCGCGCGAGATGAGCCAATCCGATCTCGGTGAAGTCGGGATCGGCACTGCCGGGTCTGGCAGGGCCCAAACTCAGGACTTCCAGATCCTCGAGCGTGGAGATCGCGTCCAGCGTCTCATCGGTCAGTCCTCCGACTCCTTCGATCCACAGACATTTGAGTCGCCGCAGGTGACGCAATTCTTTGAGTCCTTCGTCAGTGATGCGCCCGCCGTCGTCGACGATTGCCAACCGCTCGAGTTGCGCCAGCTTGGCGGCCGCCTTGAGACGGTCGTCGCTCGCGTCGGCGACGACCAGGTGCTGTAGCCGAGGCAGATCGGGAAGTCGGGCGATCGCCGCGTCCATTGTCTGAGCCTCCGAGTTGGAGGATGCCGGCCCAGTGTCAACGCGCGCGACCGCGTGAAAGAAGTCGATTCCCAGCCGATCGAAAAGAGCTTGCGGGATGGGCGATTTCTTCTGGAAGTCGAGTTTGCCGGCCGACAGTTCATAGTCATAGAAGACGTCGCCGCCGGCGTTTTTCACGGCGGCCACCGCCTGCCGCTGCAATTCGACTTGACGGACGTACCAGCCCAGCGTGAGGCTGAGGGCCAAGACCGCCAGCAGCAGTGTCCGCAGCCGGAACTGAAAGAGGCGTCGCAGGAAAGAAGTAGGGCGCACAGGCAAGGCTACCGCACGGGCCTGTGGCCATCATAGCCATCCTGGCAGGCGGGTGGCTACGGAATCACGACCGCGAGCAGGCCGGCGACCGCAGCAACGCGGGCGGCTTCCGGAGGCCGTCAGCCTCCGGCTACGAAGATTTTCACAGGGCAAGTTGGAAGCTTGCTCTGTAAATCAGGCGACCGTCCAGGTGTCGCCTGAGCTGAAGAGGGCGTTCAGGTCCCCTTCCCCCTTCTTGGCCTTGGCCGCTTCCACTTGCTTGTTCAGCTCGACGTCGTACTTGGGCGCATCGACGTCGCGGAAGACGCCGATCGGCGTGGGCATGGCGGGGTACTGCATCCGCGAGAGGAGATAGGCTAGCGTGGCCGTGGGGGCCTTCTCGTCGTGGAACAGCAGGTCGTCTTCCTTGATCCCCTTCCCCAGCTCCACGATCTCCGGCTCAGTGCCGTTCAGCCGAATGCCCTTATCCTTGTTCTTGCCGAAGATCATCGGCTTGCCGTGCTCGAGCTCGACGACTGAATCGAACATCGTCTCCTTCTTGCTGGCGTACTCCCAAGCTCCGTCGTTGAACACATTGCAGTTCTGGAAGATTTCCACAAATGCCGTGCCTTTGTGGGCAGCCGCCCGCTTGAGCACTTCGCCCAGGTGCTTGGTGCGCACGTCGATGCTACGGGCCACAAACGTCGCTTCCGCGCCGATGGCGATCGACAGCGGATTTAGCGGATTGTCGATCACGCCCATGGTGGCAGTCTTGTTGACCTGCCCCAGCGGCGTCGTCGGCGAATACTGCCCCTTGGTCAAGCCGTAGATGCGGTTATTGAACAGCAGGATCTTCAGATCGACGTTGCGGCGAATGCAGTGCAAGAGGTGATTGCCGCCGATCGACAGGCCGTCGCCGTCGCCGGTCACAACCCAGACTTGCAGGTCGGGCCGCGCGGCCTTCAGACCCGTAGCGATGGCCGGCGCCCGGCCGTGAATGCTGTGCATCCCGTAGGTGTTCATGTAGTACGGGAAGCGACTGGAGCACCCGATGCCGCTGACGAAGACGATCTTCTCGCGTAGCGTCCCGAGTTGTGGCAGGACCTTCTTCATCGTGGCGAGAATGGCGTAGTCGCCGCAGCCGGGGCACCAGCGGACGTCCTGGTCGCTGGCAAAATCGGCGGGGGTCAGGGTGGGGGCTTCGGTGGGCATGTTATTGTGGATTTCAGATCACGGATTTCAGATTTCGGTTTTGGCACGCGCGATCAACCGCCGTTGGCTGCCGTGCCGGCCAGTTCGGCGATCTGTGCGTCGTCTTTCTTGTGTTGTACGCCGCCTTGGCCGAGCTGCCTGCGAATTTCGTTGATCAATTCCTGAACGGCAAACGGTCGCCCCTGCACCTTATTGTATCCCTGAGCATCGATCAGGAATTTGGCGCGGATCAGCGTGCGGAGCTGCCCCATGTTCAATTCGGGGATCAGCACCCTCTTGTATTTCTTCAGGATGTCCCCCAGGTTCCGCGGGAACGGATTGAGCCAACGCAGATGGCAATGGGCCACCTTCAGGCCGTCCTCGCGGCAGGCTTCCGTGGCCGTGCGGCAAGCGCCGTAAGTGCCGCCCCAGGAAAGCACGAGCAAGTCGCCCGCCTCGGGACCGTCCACTTGCTGGAGCGGAATCTCAAGCGCCACGTTCTCCACTTTCTTGGCCCGCGTGTTCACCATGTGCTGGTGATTCTCCGGCTCGTAGTTGACGTTGCCGGTGATGTCCTGCTTCTCCAGCCCGCCGATGCGGTGCATCAGCCCCTTGGTGCCGGGGATGGCCCACGGGCGGGCGAGCAATTCATCGCGCTGGTACGGGAGAAACGGTTCGCCGTTTTCGCGCGGACCAGGATGGTGGATCGGAATCTTCGGCAGCTTATTGAAGTCGGGAATCAACCACGGCTCGCTGCCGTTGGCGATGTATCCGTCCGACAGGAGCATCACCGGTGTCATGAACCGCACGGCAATTCGCCACGCTTCCTGCGCCACGTCAAAGCACTCCGCCGGGCTGCGGCAGGCGATCACCGGCATTGGCGACTCGCCGTTGCGGCCGATCACCGCCTGGAACAGGTCGGCCTGCTCCGTCTTCGTAGGCAACCCCGTGCTGGGGCCGCCGCGCTGGATGTTGATCACCAGCATCGGCAGCTCGAGCATGATCGCCAGGCCGATCCCTTCACCTTTGAGCGCGATGCCGGGGCCGGACGATGTGGTGATGGCCATCGCGCCGCCGTACGCCGCGCCGATGGCCGAGGTGACGGCTGCGATTTCGTCCTCGGCCTGAAAGGTCTTGACGCCAAAGTTGCGAAACTTGGAGAGTTCTTCGAGGATGCTGCTGGCGGGGGTGATGGGATAGGAACCGAGGAACAGATCCTTTCCCGACAAGCGCGCCGCCGTCATCAAGCCCCAAGCGAGGGCCTGATTGCCCATGACCGTTTTGTAATTTCCAGGTGGAAGCTTCGCAGGATCGATCTTGTAAGTGCTCGCAAAGGCGTCCGTCGTCTCGCCATAGTGCCAGCCGGCTTTGAGGGCTTTGGTGTTGGCGTCCACGATCTCGGGCTTCGTGGCGAATTTCTCGCGCAAGAAGCGGAGCGTCGGTTCCATGTCGCGACCATACAGCCAATAGACCAACCCCAGCGCAAAGAAGTTCTTGCAGCGGTCAATTTCCTTCGTCGAAAGGCCTGTGTCCTTCCCCACTTCCCGGACGAGTTTCGTCATCGGCACTTTGAAAAACTGGTATTGATCCTCCAGCACCTGGCTGTTGAGTGGATTGGAGTCGTAGCCAGCCAGGTCGAGATCGTTCTTCTCGAAGTTGTCGCTGTTGGCAATCAGAATCCCGCCCTTGCGCAAGTCGCGCAGATTGGTCTTGAGTGCAGCCGGATTCATGACCACCAAGGCATCGAGCGTGTCACCTGGGGTGAAGATCTCGTCGCTGGAGAAATGGACTTGCATTGCCGACACGCCGGCGAGCGTGCCTCGC
>DASRJP010000382.1:0-5846 GCA_035649415.1 Pirellulaceae bacterium
TCAGGCGTCGGTTATCGCGATCATCGCGATTGGCATGACGATGGTGATCATCTCCGGCGGCATCGACCTGTCAGTTGGCAGCCTGATGGCTCTGGCCAGCGTGATCGCGGCCATCCTGATTCGCGAGATGAGCGGAGAAAAGACCGCTGGAACCTGGCTCTTGATCGCCAGCAGCGCGGCTGCCATCGGCGTTTGCGGCGCGGCCGGAGCCATTTCAGGGACGATGGTCACGCGGCTGGGCGTCCCTGCCTTTATCGTCACGCTGAGCTGGATGATGATCGCCAGCGGCCTGGCATATATCCTCAGCGACCTTCAGACGATCGAGGTCCCCGTCTCATACAAAGTGCTGGGCCACGGCCGCTGGCTCGGCGTGCCGCTGCCCGTCGTCGTCATGTTTGGGCTGTATGCCGTGGCGCATGTCGTCATGACACGGTCGGTGTTCGGCCGCCATCTATACGCCGTCGGCGGCAACGAGAAGGCCGCACACCTAACCGGAATTCGCGTGGCGGGCGTGCGTACTTGGGCCTATGTGATCTGCGGAGCGCTGGCGGGACTGGGAGGCATCATCGAAACCAGCGTTTACGGCCGAGGCGACCCGCAGATTGGCCTGGCCTACGAGCTCCTCGTGATCTCGGCCGTCGTCGTCGGCGGCACGTCGCTATCCGGCGGCGAAGGAAAAATGCTCAACACGCTGATTGGCTCGCTGATTATTGCCGTTATCCGCAATGCCATGAACCTGGCGAATCTGGAGAGCAATCGGCAGCGGGTTGTGCTGGGTCTGGTCATCCTGGGCGCAGTACTGCTGGATCGCTTGAAGCGGGGGAGAGAGGACCGAACGCGCTAACGGCCGGCATTACTAAACTAATACGCCGCCTCCATTGGCGCTGCCTTCGGTTTGCCGCCGCTCATGGCGAGCGCCACTTTTTGAATCGTCGCTCCAGCAGCCTGGCACTGGGACGGGGTCACATCCATGTGCGTGACAAGCCGCACCTTTTGCGGATCAATTGCATTGCAGAGCACCCCCTCCGTCTTCATTTCAGCGGCAAATTGAGCGGCACTGCCGAGGGCCGGATCAACGAGGAAGATGACGATGTTCGTATCGACTTCGGCCGGTGCGAGAGTCAGGCCGTCGGTGCCGCGGATGGCATCGGCCAGGATCTGCGCTGTGGCATGATCTTCCGCCAGACGATGGCGATGGTGCTCAAGTGCGTAAAGCGCCCCGGCGGCAATCACTCCGGCTTGCCGCATGCCGCCGCCGAACAGTTTTCGATGGCGGCGCGCCTCCTTGATGAGATCCTTCGGCCCCGCCAGTGCCGAGCCGACGGGCGCCCCAAGTCCTTTGCTGAAGCAGACGCTGACCGTGTCGAAGTGCCTGGCCCAAGTCGCCTCGGGAATTCCGGTGGCAATTGCGGCGTTCCACAGGCGGGCGCCGTCCTGGTGCGTCCGCAAGCCGGCGCCGTGGGCCCAGTCGCAGATCGCTGTGACATTTTCGAAGGGCTGGATCTTGCCGCCGCCGCGATTGTGCGTGTTTTCGAGGCAGACGAGCTTCGTCGCCACCAGATGTTCGTTGGCCGGCCGGATCAGTCCGCGCAATTGATTCACGTTGAGAACCCCAAACTTTCCATCCACGGTCCGGGCGACCAGGCCGGAAAGTTGGGCAAATGCCCCTTGTTCGTAGTTGTAGATGTGGCATCCGCTTTCGCAGATGAATTCGTCCCCTGGCTTGCAGTGAATGCGGACGGCAATCTGGTTGGACATCGATCCCGACGGCACGAAGATGGCGGCTTCCTTCCCCAGAATCTCCGCCGTCAGCGCCTGAAGCCGCTCCACGGTTGGATCGATGTCAATCACGTCGTCGCCAACCTCGGCATTGGCCATAGCGGCCCGCATTTGCGGCGTGGGTCGGGTGACGGTGTCGGAGCGAAGGTCGATCATGGTAGCCAGAAGTGCGGAGTGCAGTTTTCGGAAGGCACTTTCACGAGGCTAACCTGCCAGAGTCAGCAACGCCAGTAGTTGCCCAGTGCAATGCTTGAATCGACAAGCAGCGACAAGCAGAATAGTCAACACTTTCCGGACGCCCTCCCTTTCTCTCCCGCTGGAGCCCGCCTGTGCGCATTGCCGTCGCCTGTTTGCTCTTGCTTGCTGTCATCCCTGCAATCGCACACGCACAAGCGGCGGCGAACCGGGCGAAGGCCGCCGTGATTGACGATGCCCAGGCCGATGCGGACTTTGCTTTCCAAGGCGAGTACGACGGCTGGCTGAATGAACCAGGTCGGGGATTCGTGTTCGTCGGACTGCAAGTCGTGGCGCTCGGCGATGGGAGATTTGACGCCCTGCTTCTCGATGGCGGTTTGCCAGGCGCGGGTTGGGACCAGCGCGGCCGGGAAAGACTCAGCGGCCAACTCGACCAGGGCGTTCTCATGCTCACGGCGCCAACCCCAAGCGTCAGCGAGAGAAACGGCCGGCGGCAACATAGCGTCCGCATCGCGCCCGACATGGCGAGCGTGCGCGATTCGAATGGCAGTGAGGTCGGCCGAATTGGTAAGCATCACCGCACGAGTGCAACAATGGGCGCGACGCCGGCTCCGGGAGCGAAGGTGCTGTTCCCCGTAGGACAGGTTTCCAACCTGTTCAGTGATTCCGGACAGGTTGGAAACCTGTCCTACCTATCCGGCGCCAAACTTGCGCCCGACGGCAGTTTGCTGGCCGGCGCCACAACGAAAATGCCGGTCAAAGCTTTTCGAATGCATCTGGAGTTCCGCACCCCCTATATGCCGCATGCTCGCGGTCAGGGGCGCGGCAACAGCGGCGTTTACATCCAGCAGCGGTATGAAGTGCAGATCCTCGATTCGTTCGGCTTGCAGGGACTCGATAATGAATGCGGCGGCATGTACAAGCAGGCCGCCCCAGCCGTCAATATGTGTCTGCCGCCGCTGGCTTGGCAGACGTATGACATCTGGTTCACGCCACCGCAATTTGCCGCCGATGGCCAAACGAAGCTTGCCCACGCCTTGATCACCGTCCTGCAAAACGGCGTACCGATTCATTGGTATCGCCCCATCACGGCCAAAACGGGCGGCGGCAAAGTGGAGGGACCCGAGCCGTTTCCCATCAATCTCCAGGATCACGGCAATCCGGTGACGTTCAGGAATATCTGGCTGGTAGAGGGGGACGGCCATGCGGCCCCCATTCTGACCTCAGCCATGGAGATCCGGTGTCCATCAACTCCGCGAGTTTGGCGCCCCCTGCGCTCGCGGCATCGATGGTAAATCGGCCGGTCGGAGCCTGAACGATCGTGCCGGATGGGGCGATTGTGCCGCGTGATGTCAAGCGCCAAGGCCTCTGGCGGCATCGGCGGCGAAGTGCCAAGTGCACGGAATCGAGGCGGCTGACGATGAAATTACAGGTGTGATTTGACTTTGCCAATTCATAACGCCAAACTTTCACGGAATTCGGCTCGGCTTTGGCTCCAAGAAAACAACGGTTGCTCCGAAAACACCGCTTGGAAGCCGACTACATGTCCCTTTTTTGGCGGGAGACGTATCATGGGCGACGGTGGCGGCAAGGGAATCCTCGGTGTCGTGGGATTCATCGGGATCATCGTATTGCTGAACGTCCTGAGCTATGTGTTCAACTGGGGATACATGTTCTACTAGTGACCGGCGCTGCATCAACACGGAAGGTCAATTCGCTGGCTCGTCTTACTGCGCGTGAGAGCGAAACGAGCGCCGGCATGCCCGATCCGCCGAGCGCTCTGAGCGGATGCGCGTCCTCAAACGAAGCGCCTTCGGCCGCGTGTACTGGCTGGGAACGGTACACGAACGCTGCTTTTGCATTTTCGGCAATGATTGCCGCCATGATGCGGCTAGTCATTTCTCCTCTGGCTGAATGGTGGACGCCGGTTGTGATCGGCGTTGCCGCCATCAACGGCCTGATTGCGGCGCTGTTCCTGATTCGCCGCTCGGTCGTGGCGGTCGGCACGTTTCCGCAGCTTGCTTCCTGCCTGCCGACAATGATCGGCTTCGGACTGGCAGTAAGGCTGGCCCCCGCGCCGTTGCTTTGGCCCTGGCTCGCTCATGTCCTGTTCGCAGTCGGAGTAGTGATGACGATGGCCGCATTCCTTTCCCTGGGAAGCTCATTTGGCGTGTTGCCCGCGCTGCGCGGAGTCGTCGTGCGCGGGCCCTATCGGCTGCTGCGCCATCCCGCGTATTTGGGCGAACTATTGATGGCTCTGGCCTGCTTTGTCGCCGGACCATCCATGTGGGCGCTGTCCGCGTGGCTTTTGCTCTTTCCCGGCGTCATGTGGCGCATCCTTGCGGAGGAGCGGGTCTTGTCCCACCATGATGCCTATGGCGCGTATCGGCGGCGCGTCCGCTGGCGGCTAGTGCCGGGACTGTGGTGATCGGGTTTGTCGTCACCCCGCGGCGGAAGATTTCCCTTCTCTGGAATCGTCAATCACCGAACTGGAAGTCGTGTGTGGCCAGGCCGCTGGGCAGCTCGCGCGGCACGAGCGACAGGAGTCGCTCCGGCGCAGCCCGCTCGTCCAAAAGTCCCGTGCGAACGAACTCCACCAGATCGCCAAACTGCTGATCGTTCAACTCCAGCGGCTCTGCGATGAGCGGATCGAGTTTTTTGACGAGCTGCTCGATCGGCGCTCGGCTGAGGTTAAGGTCTCCCCGGACTCCAGCGACCCGTGGATCGTACGCCGCCAGCGAGAGCTGCACGTTCAGATGATGCCGCACGGCGTCTTCCAGCCGCGTGAAGCTGCCGTTATGGAAGAATGTCGGCTGAAGGGCGACGTTCCGCAGCGGCGAAGTGCGGAACTTGTAGCGATCCTCCCGATCGCCGCTGATCTGCTCGGCGCCAAAATCCTCGTCCTCGTGCGGACCATCGAAGTGTACGTTTCCCGTGTCGAGCCCGAAGACCGGTGCAATCTGCGGCACTCCGAGCCGATGGTTCGCAAAGTCACTGAACATTTCGTTGGCACCGCCCGCGACGGCGTGGCAGCTCACGCAGTTGGCCGCTCCGAAGAAGAGTATCGCCCCGCGCTTCTGCGCACTCGTCATTGCGCGGCGATTGCCTCGGGCGAACTGGTCGATGGGGGCGTCGGCGAAGGTGAGCGTGAACTCGAATTCAGCGATGGCCGAACCGACCATTTCGAATTCGATGGGGCCGCCAGCCTTCACCTCGGGGAACAGCCGCCCGAAGAGGCGACGGTAGTTGTCGCTCGCGTTCAGCTCGACGAGCACGCGGTCGCGGATCGGCTCGTTGCGAAAGCCGCTGTCGTCCGGGCCGGGGACGTCGATGCCGACGGGCTCATCGAACTGGTACAGACTGGGGTCGATGTCCTCGGCGCCGGTCACGCCGCGAAACCCGGTCATCTCGACGAGTTCGGTCTGGGGGAGATGGCCTTGTGCAGCCAGCAGGTGGGCAAAGCGGCTGTCTCCGGCCGGAAACCGTCTGGTTCCCTCCGGCAGTGGGAAGATGAAGCCCTGCGAATTGTCGAAGGGATCGCCGCTGACCGCCGAGAAGCGGGAATTCCACATCAGGGCGGGGAAGAAGGCAGAGTTGAGCAGCGTCGGTGAGCGGCGCTGATTGCGCGGTCCAGTGCGGGCCAGGCCCACGACGCCATTGTTGCGAATGCCGATGGCGATCGACTGCGAGTCGGCGAAGCCGAACTGCGGGGCGTGGCAGCCGGCGCAGGAATTGTCGCCGCGGAGCGCCATGATTGGATCGAAGAACAGATTGCGGCCGAGGTCGGCGAGCGCTAGGTTCACCGGCCGGCCAAGGCGCCCTTCAAGCTGCTCCTCGATGCGGCCGGTAAAGCCGTGCTCCGCCAGAAGTGC
>DASRJP010000383.1:0-3456 GCA_035649415.1 Pirellulaceae bacterium
TGCCGGCATCCGTGGCCACAGGGCCGCCGTCCGTCATCCCAAACGGAACGTCAATCGTGCCGTTTCCTGGGCTTGGTATGGGCGTGACGTCTTCGCCCCACGCCGGGTAACTGGCGAAGACCGCCAGTGCCGCGGTCGTAATCCAGTTCGTTTTCATTGCTTTCTCCTTCATTTGGCGTCGAATGCGGCGTACGCGCCACTCATAGTTTTCGACGCACATAGCGTTCATTCATTGGCGCTGTTTACTATTCAGATAGGGAAGCAATGGCTGTGCCAATCGGGCAAAATCCCCGATTGGCCGCAAGCTACAATTCCCTGGGGACTTACGTCATCGTTGTCGGGCCAACCCATTGCCGCCTGGTCGGACAATGGCGCCATAGTGTCAGGTGAGCCAAATTAGCCAGCCCATGAAACCGCATCCAGCGCCGAATTCTTTGCATTCGCTCGCCGCGGCAATTAGCGCCGAGTTGGCGGAAATTCTCCAGGGCGGCGGGCCAGCGGCAATCGAAAGGCAACATGCCAAAGGACGCCTCACAGCGCGGGAGCGGATCGCCAGTTTGATTGAACCCGGCACGCCCCTGCTTGAGCTTGGGCTGTGGGCCGCGCATGGAATGTACGAGTCGTGGGGGGGCGCGCCGAGCGCGGGTGTCGTGACGGCTATCGGCACGGTCAGCGGCCGACGGCAAATGATCGTGGCTAATGACGCCACCGTGAAAGCCGGCGCGTTCTTCCCAATGACTGCCAAAAAGGTGCTGCGGGCCCAGCGGATTGCGTTTGCCAGCCGCTTGCCCCTGATCTATCTGGTAGATTCGGCCGGCATTTTTCTGCCGCTGCAAGAGGATGTTTTTCCCGATGAGGACGACTTCGGCCGCATCTTCCGCAACAACGCTGTGCTGTCGGCTGCCGGCATCGGGCAGATCGCGGCCATCATGGGCAACTGCGTGGCCGGCGGCGGCTATCTGCCGGTGCTGTGCGACAAGGTGCTGATGACCGAAGGCTCGGGACTTTATCTCGCAGGCCCGGCCCTGGTGAAAAGCGCCATCGGCCAGGAGGTCTCTCACGAGGAGCTGGGGGGCGCGGCAATGCACGCTTCCGTCAGTGGCACGATCGATTACCACGAACCCAACGACGAAGCGTGCCTCAGTCGCCTGCGGAGTTTGATTGCCGCTGGGCGGCCCGACGAGCCGCTGCCGCCGCCCCCCTTTGTGCGTCACGAATCGAAGGCGCCCGCGCGACCGGCCAGCGACCTGTACGACCTGGTCGATCCCGACCCGCAGAGCAATTACGAAGTCCGCGACGTGTTGGCCTGCCTCGTCGATGCCGGCTCGTTCGACGAATACAAGGCCGAGTTCGGCCAGACGCTCGTCTGCGGCACCGCTCGCATCGGCGGCTTTCCCGTCGGCATCGTCGCCAACCAGCGGCATCGCATCAAAACGGCAAAGGGGGAGTTTCAGTTCGGCGGCGTGCTGTACGTCGATAGTGCCGAAAAGGCGGCGCGGTTCGTGATGAACTGCAACCAGGACTGGCTGCCGATTCTGTTCCTCCAGGACGTCAACGGCTTTATGGTCGGCCGCGACAGCGAGCGGGCGGGAATCATCAAGGCCGGCGCGAAGCTGGTCAATGCGGTGAGCAATTGCCGCGTCCCCAAGATCACGCTGGTCACTGGCGGGTCGTACGGGGCGGGGAACTACGCGCTGTGCGGCAAGGCGTTTGATCCGCGATTCATCTACGCCTGGCCGAGCGCCCGTATGGCGGTGATGGGGCCCGCGCAAGCGACCGGAACGCTCCTGGAGGTGATGGTCGCCAGCCTCAAGAAGCAGGGCCAAAACGTAGATGCCGAGGAAATGGAAAAACTGCGCCAGCAGGTGGCCGCCGACTATGAACGCCAAACGGACGTGCGCTATGCCGCCGCGCGGCTGTGGGTCGATGCGATCCTCGATCCGGCCGAGACCCGCGACGTGCTGATCCAGTCGCTGGAAGTGGCCACGCGGCACGCCAGCGATGAGCCGTTTCGGGTGGGAGTGTATCAGGTCTAGCCTGGGGCAGGCGTCTCGCCTGCCTTCAATGAATTGGAGCGTTGGAGATTTCTAGGAACCGTCGGCTGTCGCTTGTAGAATCCGCCCCCACCTCACTACGGTCGCGATCCTGCCCTATCTGCCGAGGCGGGTCGAAACACGTTGGGTATTGTTCAGCCGCGCTCTACAATCACGGCATGGCAACTCGCTCCAAGTCTGCTGACCGCAACCGCTGGCGACAATTCTCCCTGCGGACGCTGCTGATCGTCGTCACGCTCGCCTCGTTGCCGCTGGGCGGTTATGTGTGGCTGCGTTCCGCGGCACAGCGGCAGGCGCAGGCAGTTGCCGAGCTGCGGCAGATGGGCGCGACCGTTCAATATGCATTTGAGCCCGGCCCAGCCGGGATGCCGAGCGCTAAAGCGCCACCGGGATCGAACGCCACGCCGCCGGAGACGGCCCTACAGCGCTGGGCGCGGCGGAACCTGGGAAGCGACTTCGCCCACCACGTCGATTCGATCGCAATGGGAAAAACAGGACACTCGGGCGATCCCGAAAAATGGCGCGAATTCTTTCAGCAAGCCAGCCAACTGCGCGGAGTCAAGGTGCTTGAGCTCCGCGGGGCAGCTATCGACGATGAAGACCTCGCCCGACTCCCGTTCCTGGAGACACTCGAGCGGCTCGTCATTGAGCACCCGCTGGCCGGCGAGGCGGCCTTGCTGCCTCTGTCGCGCGCCAGGCGGCTGCGCACGCTGGAGCTGACCGACGCGCCAATTGGCGACAAAACGCTCACCTGCCTGGCGGGGTCGACCGAGATTCGGGAGCTGGTCCTCCGCGGCGCGGCGATCAGCGACCGCGGCCTGGTGCCGCTGGCGGACATGCCAGAACTGACCAGGTTGTCGCTGAGTTCGGTCCGCGTCACGGGGAGCGGCCTGGCGGCGATCGGTCCCAAGCCGAAGCTGACGCACCTGGAGCTGGTTGATACGCCCTTTGAGGACGGGGGATTCCGCGGGTTGTCGTCGCTGACAAGCCTAGAGGAGTTGCTGTTGGTGGCGACCAGCGTCCGCGGCGCGGAAATCGATCAACTCGCACCGCTAACCAGGCTCAATCGCCTCAGCCTGGCCGGCTCGCCGATCGACGACGAGGGACTGGCGAAACTGCCGGCGCTGCCGGCGTGCGTCTTTCTCGACCTGTCGTTCACCGAGATCACCGACGAAGGAATGAGTCGCGCGCAGCTTCCCCGAAACCTTCAGCAGATCGTGCTCAATGGGACTTTTGTCCGGGACAAAACGATGGTTCGGCTGGAAGAATTGCCGAAGCTGGCCGCCGTGGAGGTGAAATACACGGATGTGACGCCGTTGGGCGTGCAGCAATTCCAGTCGGCGCGTCCAGGTTGCGCGGTGTTCAATTGAAGATGAAATCAGTCCGCATCGCTAACGGCGCT
>DASRJP010000384.1:0-3396 GCA_035649415.1 Pirellulaceae bacterium
TGGCTCTACGGCTGTCACGGCGTCTTCACGTACTCGAGCGTCGGCAAACCGGGGACGCCGAAGGAAAAGCGGACGCGAATCAACGCCGGCATTTGGCGCTACCACCCCGTGCGGCACGAGTTCGAGGTCTTTGCCGAGGGGACCAGCAACCCCTGGGGGCTCGACTACGACCAGTACGGCAATTTCTTCGCCACCGCCTGCGTCATCCCCCACTGCTACCACATCATCCCCGGCGCTCGCTACGAGCGGCAGGCCGGCAACCACTTCAATCCCTACACCTACGACGACATCAAGACGATTGCCGACCATCGGCATTACACCGGCAACCAGTGGAATGACGACAACCGCCGGCAGTCGGACGAGCTGGGCGGCGGCCACGCCCACGCCGGCTGCATGATCTATCAAGGCGGGGCCTGGCCTGAGAAATACCGCGGCCAGCTCTTCATGAACAACATCCACGGCAACCGGATGAACATGGACATCCTCACGCCGAAGGGGAGCGGCTTCGTCTGCTCGCACGGTCCCGACTTCCTGCTCACCCGCGACCAGTGGTCGCAGATGCTCTACATGACTTATGGCCCCGACGGGCAGGTGTGGGTCATCGACTGGTACGACCGCCAGCAGTGCCACCTCAAGGAGCCCGACAAGCACGACCGGAGCAACGGGCGGATTTACCGGATTGTGTATGGGGATGCGAAGCCGGTGAAGGTGGATTTGAAGAAGCTCAATGATGAGGAGGTGGTGAAGCTGCTGACAAACAAAAACCAGTGGTATGTGCGACACGCGCAGCGGATTCTTCAGGAACGCGCCGCTGCTAAGACCATCGCTAACCCCGCGAAGTTTGTGCAGACCGTGTTTGACACGCTCGACATCAATAGCAGCGCACACCAGCTACGCCTGCACCAAGTCATGCATGTCACTTTTGGGATTTACGAACGCCACTCGGACCTATTCGACAATGTTGAAACGTACGACAAAACAATTCGTGCTCACGTGGGCAAGTTTGCCAATTTGCTCTACGAGTACAACTTGAAAAGCAGATTGATGCCGGACGACTCCATTGCTGCTTATTGCAATGGGCAGTCATCACCTCATGATCGATTGCTTATCGCGTCGCTTCTTCAGAGATTCCCAGCCGAACGCCGGTGGACCATTTTGGAATCGCTTTGTTCCCACGCCGAAGACGCCGCCGACCACAACTTGCCGCTGATGTACTGGTATGCGATGGAGCCGCTGGCGGATGTCGATCCCAAGCGGGCGCTGGCGCTGGGGCTGTCGGCCGGCGAGAAGATTCCGATCCTCAAGGAGTTCATGATCCGCCGGATCGGCGCTGGCGACCCCGAAAAATCCCTCTCGCTCCTCGTCGCCGGGCTCAAGGAAGCCAAGGACGACGCCACGCGTCTCACCTTCCTCCGCGGCATGAACGAATCGCTTCAAGGGCGGCGCGGAGTAAAGGAGCCGGGGGGCTGGAATGCACTGCTTCCCGCGTTGCTCGAAAGTCCCAATGCCGATTTCCGCATGCAGGCGGCCGCCCTGGCGGTCGCGTTTGACGATCAACGCGTCATCGACACGCTAAGGCGGATGATTGCCGACCCCAACAGCAGCCTGCCGGAGCGGAAGCAGGCCATCTCGATTCTGGTAAAGGCCGGCGACAATGGCGCCGTTCCGTCGCTCGTCGAAATCCTTCGCGAAGACTCATTGCGGGCCGATGCGCTCCGCGGCCTGGCTTCGTTCGACAATCCCAAAACGCCGGCGGCGATCCTCGGCATTTATGGAAAACTCTCCGACTCCGAGCGCCGCGACGCGCTGGTGACTTTATGCAGCCGAAAGACGTTCGCCGCTGAACTGCTGGAAGGGATTGGCGCCGGAAAAATCCCCGCCAATCATCTCACCGCCGACCTGGTAACCCAACTTCGCAATCTGAACGACGAGGCGCTCAACAAGCGGATCGAGCAGGTGTGGGGTATCGTCCGCGAATCGCCAGCGGAGCGGGCAAAGATGATCGCCGAGTTCAAGAGCCTGCTCCTCTCGCCCGCTTCCGTGAAGCCGGACCTCGAGCTGGGGCGGGCGATGTATGCCAAGACCTGCCAGAAGTGCCATACGCTGTTTGGCGCCGGAGCCAAGATCGGGCCAGACATCACTGGCTCGCAGCGGGCCAATCTCGACTACCTGCTCTCCAACATCATCGACCCCAGCGCGGTCATGGCCAAGGAATACGCGCCGCACGTCGTCCGCACGGCCGACGGCCAGGTAATTACCGGCATCCTGAAAGGGGAATTGAACGGCGTTTACACCTTCCAGACCCCCGACGATGTACTTCAGCTCTCAAAAGACGACATCGAGGAAATGAAGCTCACCGACAAGTCGCTGATGCCCGACAATCAGATCCAGCAGTTCAGCCAGCACGAGCTGCGCTCGCTGGTGGCCTATGTGAGTGCTGGCGGCCAGACGCCGATGCTGGCGACGAAGGACAACGTCGCGAGCTTTTTCAACGGCAAGGACCTGACCGGCTGGCGCGGCGACGAAAAGCTCTGGTCGGTCGAGAACGGCGAGATCGTCGGCAAAACCGAGGGGCTGGCGCACAACACGTGGCTGGTCAATGAGCTGTCCGTCGGCGATTTTCGCCTGGAGCTAGACGTCAAGCTCGTGAACAACGAAGGCAACAGCGGCATTCAGATCCGCAGCACGCCGATGGCCGATGGCGAAGTGAAGGGCTATCAGGCCGACGTCGGCGCTGGCTGGTGGGGAAAGCTCTACGAAGAGCACGGCCGGGCCCTTCTCTGGGACAAGAGCGGCGAAGCGCACGTGAAGAACGGCGACTGGAACCGCTACGAGATCGTCTGCGTCGGCAGCCGCACCCAGACCTGGATCAACGGCCAGAAATGTGTCGATCTCGACGACCCGCAAGGGGCTCGCCGCGGTATCATCGCCCTCCAACTTCACTCCGGTGGCAAGACCGAGGTCAGGTTCAAGAACCTCAAGCTGACGCTGCTGCCGGGGATCGAGACGAGCAGCCCGTATCCCACGAGCCTGCCGCTGGAGGAAGGCCAAAAGATCACGTTCAAGAAAACGGTGCTCGAAGACTTGAACGGCAGCTTCCGCAGCGAAGGAGGTGGCTACGGCGATTTCAATAACGACGGCCGGCTCGATATCTCGGCCGGCAGCGTCTGGTTCGAAGCACCGGAAAAGAGCGGCGGCGAGTGGAAACGCCACAACGTCCTCGCCGAGCCCAAGCAGTTCCTGAAGACGGTCTACAGCGACACGTTCATGAACTGGGCCGAGGATGTGGACGGCGACGGGCGGCAGGACTTGATCGTCGTCGATTTTCCCGGCCGGCCAACCTGGTGGTTCAAGAACCCGGGCCCGGATGGCGGCGAATGGGCGCGCAACATGATG
>DASRJP010000385.1:0-3185 GCA_035649415.1 Pirellulaceae bacterium
GCCGAGCGGCAGGCAAAGGCGATGGCCGCCTCCGGCATCATGGATCACAGTGTGGCCGGGCCGTTCAGCTCCCGGATCTCCGGCGTGCGTACGGGCATGGCCGCTGAAAACATAGCGGCCGGCAACAGCACGTGGGCGGAGACGTTCCGTAGGTGGCAGGCTTCGCCGGGCCACAATGCGAACCTGCTGCAATCCAGGGCCGACATCGTCGGGGTCGCCGTCGCCCGCAACGATCAGACCCGTTACAAGACCTACTGGGCCCTGGTGATCGCGGAAAAGCCGCCGAAAGGGAAAGACCGCAAGGTCGCGGCCGAACGGAGAATTTCGGAGCGCCAGGAGAGCGTCGCGAACTCCGAGAGTCCGATGAGCGCGGTGAAGAATTTTATCTGCAAGTATCTTTGCTGAGCAGCAGCCGAGCCCGGGCAGACCGCCCAGGCTCTCGGCGTCACTCATCCGAACCGACGACGTGAACAAACGAGAGCGCTTCGATCCACGCGTTAACCATCGGTAAGTCCGGCTTCCCTATCCTGGCGTGGCCCAGCGCGCCACATCACGCCGCAGCATCGGCCGATGGGCCTGGCACGGGGCGCCGATCCGACGGGTCCGCCTTATTTGGGCCTCCCGCGCGGCCCCAAATGGGGGTTGGACACCGGATTGGCCTGGCCGCAACCGTCGGGGCGACGGGACTGGGGGATTGCCACCGCATGACGACGAAACAAAAGTGGCGCGCCGCCGCGTTTGCGTTCGCGGTCGCTTGTCTTGCGCAGGAGTCCGTCAGCGCGCAATCCAGGGGCATGCTCGATCCGCAGCCGCTGCCGGCGCTGGCGAACCCCGACGATCCCGCCACCCCGGCCAAGGAATTGTTCGGCCGCCGGCCGAAGCCGGCGCCACTCGAAGCGCGCGTCCTCGGCTTCTACTCCAGGGGTTGTCTCGCCGGCGCCAAGGCGCTGCCGATCAACGGCAAGACCTGGCAGGTGATGCGCCTGTCGCGCAATCGCAACTGGGGCCATCCGAACCTGGTACAATTCCTCGAACGGCTCGCCGACAAGGCACCCAAGGTCGGCTGGCGCGGGCTCCTCGTCGGCGACCTGTCGCAGGCGCGCGGCGGCCCGATGCTCACCGGCCACAACAGCCATCAGGTCGGCCTCGACGCCGACATCTGGCTCACGCCGATGCCCGATCGCGAGCTCACCCGGCGCGAGCGCGAGGAGATGTCGGCAACCATGATGGTTGCCGCCGATCGGATGGACGTCGACCCCAAAGCGTGGACGCCGGCGCACACGGGGATCATCAAGGCGGCCGCCAAGGATCCGATCGTCGAGCGCATCTTCGTCAACGCCGCCATCAAGAAGGCTCTGTGCCGCGAGGCCGGCAATGATCGAAGCTGGCTTTCGAAGGTGCGGCCCTATTACGGGCACGACTACCATTTCCACGTCCGCATCAAATGCCCGGCCGACAGCCCCGATTGCCAGCCGCAAGATCCGGTGCCGGAGGGTGAAGTCTGCGGCAAGGATCTCGACTACTGGTTCAGCGACGAGGTCCTGCATCCCAAGCCATCGCCGTTCCCGCCGAAGCCGAAGCCGCCGCTGACCATGGCGGACCTGCCGCCAGCCTGTCGCCAGGTGCTGCTGGCGCCCTAGCAACGGAAAAATGGCCCTGCGGCTAGGGAGCCCCTCGCGCCCTGCCCGCTTGCAGATGCACCCGGCCAGGAAGGACCCGCGCGGCCCGGCGTTTGCCAAACGGATCATCGTCGAGTTGGCTCAACCCGCGTAAGATTTGGTTATCGAAAAACGTCTTCAGTCTCTGCATCGCTCTGGTCGCTGCGCCTTGAAGCTGCTTCAATGCAGGAGATCGCTGATTCCCGGGAGATCGTCATGTGCCATCGCTGCACGACGGCTGCACGCATGACGCGCCGCAGCTTCCTCACGCTTGCCGGCGGGGCGGCCGTTGGTCTGGCTTTGCCGACCAGCGGTTTCGCGCAGGCCCCCCCGAAGCTGCAAAACATTGTATCCGCCGATGAAGCGTTGAAGCTCTGATGGATGGCAACCGCCGATACGTCGATGGCCGCTCAAGGCTGCACGATTTCAAGCACGAACGTGAAGCACTGACCACAGGGCAGAATCCCTACGCCGGAATACTGAGTTGCGCCGATTCGCGCATCGCTCCCGAATATGCTTTCGACTCCGGCCGTGGTGACCTGTTCGTGTGTCGCGTGGCTGGCAACTTTGCCAATGACGATGTGATTGCGAGTTTTGAGTACGCTATCGCAGTCCTCAATACGCCGCTCCTGATGGTCCTGGGGCACAGAGCCTGCGGCGCGATCGACGCATCAATCAAATCAATCAAAGATGGCACCACGCTGCCGGGCCATCTTCCATCACTCGTGGCTGCCCTTAGTCCTGCGGTCAAGGCTGTGGCCGATCTCGGCGGCAATACGCTCGACAACGCGATCAAGAAAAATGTCGTTCTCAATGTTGAAAAACTGAAAAATGCGACGCCAATCATCGATAAGGCTGTCGCCGAGAAGAAGGTCCGCATCGTCGGTGCGGTGTATAACCTCGACGATGGACGGGTCGAACTTCTGAGTTGATGCCAACGCTCTCGTGCGTGCCAATCCCTCCGCCCGTCATTCCGGGACGGCCCGCCGGGCCCGGAATCACCGCCTGTGGTTATGGATTCCTGGCCCGCCGCTTCGCGGCGCCCCGGAATGACGGAGAGATCGGCGCAATCAAGTGGAAATGCTCTAGTAGACCGGCGGCATGACGACGCCGCCGCCCACCGGAGTCCCTCCGCGGAAGTTTTGAACATGAACAGCCCGGTCGTGGGCGGTCGTCGAGGCCACCCACCCTCCAACACTGGTGGTCAGGATCAACGCGGCTGCGGCAGCAATGAAGATGATCTTGCGCATCTGAATTCCCCTTCTGCCTTGACGGGGAAAACCTGCCTCACGCGCAGCGCCCGGTATGTGAACGACTTCACACAAGCCGCGACATCGGGGCTGCAATCGACCATTTTGTGATGGCCATCACATCGATAGGTGGCGTACTACCGCCCGCGCCACGCGCCGGCTTTGCCTTTGTGCCAGCTTCAGGGCAACGCGTCCGGCGGGCGCAACGATCAGATGTTGAGGCCCGGTCACGCGGGAAACTGCGCGCTCGGCGTCGAGCGTGAGATCGCCTGCTCCT
>DASRJP010000386.1:0-5407 GCA_035649415.1 Pirellulaceae bacterium
CCGACCGAGCAGCGCGACGGAAAATGGCTCCAAGGCGAGGTCCACGATCCGCGGTCGCATCTGCTGGGCGGCGTCGCCGGCCACGCCGGGCTGTTTTCGACGGCCGAAGATTTGGCGATTTACGCTCAGATGATGATTGGCGGCGGTGAGCACGGCGGCGTGCAAGTGCTTTCGCCGCGGACTGTGGCCGTGATGACCCGGGGATATAAGGTCTCCACGGGTCTCCGCGGCCTGGGCTGGGACAAGCGGACCGGCTATTCGATCAACCGCGGGGAATTGCTCACGGAATCGGCATTTGGCCACGGCGGGTTCACTGGAACAGTGCTGTGGATCGATCCCGAGCTGGAACTGTTCGTCATTTTTCTGAGCAATCGGCTGCATCCCGACGGCAAGGGGCTCGTTAATCCGCTGGCGGGAAAAATCGGCACTGTGGCGGCCGCAGCAATCCGCGACCAACCCGTAGCAGGCACACTCCGTATGCCGTCGGGCGCCGGCGGCACACGGAGTGTGCCTGCTACTTACTGCGGCATCGACGTTTTGTCGCGCGACAACTTCCGTCAGCTTGCCGGCCGCAAAGTCGGCCTGATCACCAATCACACGGGCCGCAGCCGCGAGGGAGCAAGTACCGTCAAGTTGCTGCACGACGCGAAAAACTTCGAACTGGTCGCCCTCTTCAGTCCCGAGCACGGCTTTGAAGGCAAGCTCGATATTGCCAGGATCGGCGACACGCAGGATCAGGGGACCGGCCTGAAAGTGCTTAGCCTCTATGGCGAGACGCGCAAGCCAACGAAGGAAATGCTCGACGGCCTCGACACGCTGGTCTTCGACATCCAGGACATCGGTGCCCGCTTTTACACCTACGTCTCCACGATGGGCGAGGCGATGAAAGCCGCCGCCGAACATGGCAAGCGGTTCGTCGTTCTCGACCGGCCCAACCCGATCGGCGGCACGCAGGTCGCCGGGCCAATGCTCGACCGGGGACGTGAGTCGTTCATCGCCTTCCACCGATTGCCCGTGCGGCACGGCATGACCATCGGCGAGCTGGCCCTCATGTTCAAGGCGGAACTGAAACTTGACCTTGATTTGCAGGTGATCGAATGCGAAGGCTGGCGGCGGAGCGATGCGTTCGATGCCACCGGCCTCGTATGGGTCAACCCGTCCCCGAACATGCGCAGCCTGACGCAGGCGTTTCTCTATCCGGGCATCGGCCTGTTGGAAACGACCAATCTTTCGGTCGGTCGCGGCACCGACACGCCGTTTGAAGTCATCGGCGCCCCGTGGCTCGATGGCCGCAAGCTGGCACTCGAATTGTCCTCCCGCCGAATTCCTGGCGTGACGTTCGTGCCGATCGAGTTCACGCCTTCGTCGAGCAAGTTCAGCGGCGAAAAGTGTGGCGGCATTAACATCGTCATCACCGATCGAACCAGGTTCGAGCCGCTGTGCACCGGGCTGGAGATTGCCCTCATGCTGCGAAAGCTGTATCCGGAACAGTGGGACGCCAAAGCCTACGACCGGCTGCTGGGGAATCAAGCGACGCAGGAGGCTATTTTGGCGGACAAGTCCATCGACGAGGTGCAAACGGCAGCTCGCGAGGGCGTGAGCGACTTTCTGCGCCGGCGGACGAAGTATTTGATCTATGAGTGACCAAGTCACCATTGGCCTGGAACGCATCCTCGAGACGCCGCCGCCAATATCGCTGGCCGGCCGCCGCTTTGGCCTGCTCATGAACCAGGCGTCGGTCGATCGTCACTTCCGCTACGCTTGCGACCTGCTCGCCGAGCGCTATCCCGACCAGCTTGCCGCCCTCTTCACCCCGCAGCACGGTCTGTGGGGGGAGCAGCAGTCCAACATGATCGAGTCGCCGCACGGCACGTACCGTTTGCGTAGGCCGGGCTTCCCAGCCCGGCAACAGGACGGGCTGGGATGCCCGTCCCACCAGCCGCTCGGCATTCCGATCTACAGCCTCTACAGCGAGACACGGCGGCCGACGCCGGGGATGCTCACCGGCCTCGATTGCTTCGTCATCGATTTGCAAGATGTCGGCACACGCGTCTACACGTTTGCCTGGACCGTCCAGCAATGTCTGCATGCCTGCGCCGAAGCAAACATCCCGGTCGTGATCCTCAACCGCCCCAATCCGCTTGAACGGACCGTGGAAGGCCCGCTGCTGGAGCCGGGCTACGAGAGCTTCGTCGGCGGAGCGACGATTCCACTGCGGCACGGCCTCACGCTCGGCGAGCTGACGCGGTTGATGAATGCCGAGCAGCAGATCGGTGCGGAGGTGGAAGTCGTACGTAGTAGGCACACTCCGTGTGCCGTCGCCGACAACGGCACACGGAGTGTGCCTACTACTTATTGGGTCCCGCCATCGCCCAACATGCCGCGGCTCGAAACCGCACTCGTCTATCCCGGCCAAGTCCTTCTCGAAGGGAGCAACCTCTCCGAAGGCCGCGGCACGACGAGGCCCTTTGAAGTCTGCGGCGCGTCGTTCGTCGATCCGTTTGCTTTGGTAGATGAACTCGATGCCTATCCACATCCGGGCCTGGCTCTCCGGCCCATCCGATTTGTCCCCACGTTCGACAAGTGGCAGGGCCAAAGCTGCGGCGGTGTGGCGCTGCACATCGTCGATCCGGATGCGGTCCGATCGGTCTCCTTCACTGTCTCGCTGCTGGCTGCCGTCAAGCGACTCTACCCGCGCGACTTCGCCTGGCTGCCGCCGCCGTATGAATACGAGCGCGAGAAAATGCCGATCGACATCTTGTTTGGCTCCGCGCGTCTGCGCAAGCGGCTGGATCAAGACTTGCCGCTAACGGCTGAGGATATTGCCACGCTCACGGCAATGGACGAAGCAGCCTGGGAACGGCGAACCGCTCCGTTTCACATGGATCGCTGAATGCCACGTGCATTTTGCTCGCGGCGCGTCCATAATCCCGGTTCGTCGATCCACCCGCTCTTGCTGGAGCCGTATTTTATGCGCCAAGCCATCCTCGCCGCGTGCTTGCTTGTTCTTGCCGTTGCCGCTCCCCTTTCTGCCGAGGTCACCCGCTGGGAAATCACGAAGCGCGAGCCGTACGCCGAGGGCAAGCCGCTGGGCAAGCGCGGCCCTTACGAACGGTGGACAGGCAAGGTCCATTTCGCCCTCGACCCGGCCGATCCCGCCAACAAGGGGATCGTCGATCTCGACCTGGCCCCGCGCAACGACAGCGGCAAAGTCGAATTCTGGGCCGACTTCGAGATGCTCGTCCCGGTGGACCGCAGCCAGGCCAACGGCGCCGTCTTCTACGAAGTCAACAACCGCGGCAACAAGACCGCGCCCGGCATGTTCGACACGAATGCCGAGGAGTTTCTCTGCCGGCAGGGCTTTGTCGTGCTGTGGAGCGGCTGGATCGCGGAAGTGCTGCCAGATCAGGGGCGACTGCGGATGCGGGCCCCTATCGCATCCGAGAACAACCGGCCGCTCCGCGGCGTCGTCCGTCAGGAAGTGATTGTGGACAAGCACACGCCGCGCGTTTCGCTGGCTCACCGCGGCGTGCAAGGCAGCTATCGCCCGTTTGGCCGCGGCATCCAGTGGGGTCCATTGACCATGCGGGAGCGCGAAGCCGATTTACGCCAACCAGTGCCGCGGGCCGATTGGAAGCTCCTGGTCAAGGAAGTGTATGACGACTCGCAGCCCTGGCCGCTGCCGATCGTCGAGCTGGAAGTCGAAGGGGGGCTCAAGCCCGGTTGGATTTACGAACTCGTCTACCAGGCGGAAGGGTCGGTCGTGCAAGGCGTGGGACTGGCCGGCATCCGGGACATTATCTCGGCACTCAAGTACGGCGACTCCGAACAGAGCAATCCGCTGCTGGCGGACGGCGGCAAGCCGCTCATGAGCCGCGCCCTCGGCTTCGGAACGTCGCAAAGCGGCCGCTGCATCCGCCATTTCCTCTGGGACGGATTCAATGCCGACGAAAACGGGCGGCAGGTCTTCGACGGCGTGATCTCGCACGTCGCCGGCGGCGGGCTGGGCTCGTTCAATCATCGCTTCGCCTCGCCGACGCGGACCAACGGCCAGCACGACGAGCATCTTTTCCCGGCCGATTATTTCCCGTTCACGTATGGCGACGAGAAGGATCCCTTCGTAGGCCGCGACTCCGTCGCGCGCCCCGCTGGGTCCGCCGCGGAGCGGCGGCCTACGGATACCGACGGCATTCTGGCGAAATCGCGGGCGACGAACACCGTGCCCAAGGTTTTCCACACCCAGTCGTCGAGCGAGTACTGGCATCGCAGCGGCTCGCTCGTCCACACCGATCCGCTGGGACAGCGCGACAGCGAAATTCCGCCCGAAGTGCGGCTCTACACTTTCGGCGGCACGCAACACGGCCCCGGCGGAGGCACTCCCGGGCCAAAAGGGGGCGGCAAGCTGCCGTCGAATCCGGCCGACTACCGTCCGCTGCTGCGCGCCTTGCTCGTGGCGCTGGATGCGTGGGTGAAAGACGGCGTCGAGCCGCCGCCAAGTGTGTATCCGAAAATTGCCGACGGCACGCTCGTCGGTTGGAAGAAGGAAGAAAGCGGCTGGCCCGATGTGCCGGGAGTCGACTATCCACAGGTGATCCAGCAGCCGCCGTTTTTGTTCCGCGGTCCTGATTGGGAAGCCAAACGCATCGCCACCATCGAGCCACCGGAGATCCGTGGTCATTACGGCGTGAAAGTTCCCGTGATCGGTCCCGACGGCAACGAGCGCGGCACGCTCAACCTGCCGGCGATCCTGGTGCCGGTAGCCAGTTACACAAGCTGGAACCTGCGCGACGAATCGATCGGTGCGGCAGGAGAACTGCTCTCGCTGCAAGGGTCGTACATTCCGTTTTCCAGGACCAAGGCCGAGCGCGAGAAAGCCAAAGATCCGCGGCCAAGCCTGGAAGAGCTTTACAAGGGCTACGCCGACTATGAGCAGAAGTACTTGTTTGCCGCCGAGCAGCTCGTGAAAGGCCGCTACATGTTGCCGGAAGATCTGCCGCGGCTCAAAGCGCTGTGCGAGAAGTTCAAACCGGCATTTGAGTGACCAGCGGCTGGCCACTCCTGGTGGGAGAGGCGTCATGATCCGCAAGCTGAAAAGCGGCAAATATCGCCTCTATTCCCGCAAGAAAGACCCCCAGACCGGCAAACGGCGCAACCTGGGGACGTTCGCCACCCGGGCCGCTGCAGAGAAGCACGAGCGGGCCGTGCAATTCTTCAAGCGCCGCGGCTAGTCGTCGTTCTTCTTTCTTCTTTCTTCGCTCGCAGAGCACACTTCGCACTCGTGCAGCAAGCGCCATTTTGGGCTGCTATCGGGCAAATTGTCGTCCCTGGGGATGACGTTCTTGCGCGTGCTGGCGGTGCGACGCGTTCTTTCCGGCAAAAAAGGCAAAAATTCGCCCAAGGGCACAGC
>DASRJP010000387.1:0-18404 GCA_035649415.1 Pirellulaceae bacterium
GGCCCTGGGGTATCAGCTCGAGGATCGCTCCGCTGCCGACAAGTCGGACTTAGCCATCGCACGCTAAGTGCCGTTTTCAGCCAGAGCTACTCGTCCGACGCCTGCTCGTCGATCGAGCGGCGTGACGAATGTTGGGACTGAATCATCTTCGCCTCGAGCCTGGCGGAAACGGGCAAGTCCGTCGCACGAATGATGGGGGCCAGATTCTCCTCGACGTCGGCTGGCTCGATCGCCTCAACGATCGGTTCAACCACCTGAACGATCGGCTCTACCGCGCTCGGCTCTCGTCTCGACTGGCTGGGAGCTGGTGCGGGGGTCGGGGCCGGCGGCTGCTCCAGCATTGGAATTGGCGCGACTGGAGGAACGGCTTCCCCCTTGTCGGGAATGGGAATCGGGTCTTGCTGGTACCAGTCCAGGCAGTCTCGGGCGCTGTCGCAGTCGGCCGGCCACGAGCGCCAGCACGTGGAATGATATCCGTAGCACAGCGGCTCCACGTAGCTGCACGGAGGATTGCGCGGCTCCAGCGCCGAGTGAGGCGGGATGATCTTGATCGGCGCCGTGCAATGCTCGATGCACTCGAAGCAGCAGCAGCCTCCCTGACTGCCGCCCAGCGCCACGGTCAGCATCGCCAGGGCGATCAGCCGCGGCAGGCGCTGGCAGACTGCATGAATTGCTGCTTGGGCATTCATAGGATTAGCGTGGATGGAATGGTTGGGGGCAGGCCGCGGCGATCAATCGGACCGCGGCCAGTGGGTCAGTTGCCGCTGCCAAAGTTGCCGGGATTACCACCTCCGCGAAGCACTTTGCCTGACAGCCGCGTCGCCGTATTGGTGCTTAGCAGGGTAAAGCCCATCGCCCGCTCAAACGGCGCCAGGAATTTTCCCAGGCCCGTGTCGAGTGCGACCATCTTGTCCTCGGCCACGAAGACCCGGTCGCCTGGCATGATCTGATAGTTGGTTTCGGCGGCAGCCTGGGCGGTGATCGCCGTCCAGTCGACCGGCAGAATCTGCACTTGCTCGGCGTGGGGAACGGGACGGGCAATCCAGATCTTCTTCGAGGAGACCTCGGTGAGCCCTTGGATGTTGGCGATCGCATCCAGCACCGTGTCGTTGCCGGTGATCGGCCACTTCGTGACGCCGTCGCCCAGGCCGGCCCCTTCGGTGACGATGTAGTACACCTTGCTGTTGAAGGCGAAGACGTCGACGGCCACCTCCGGCTGATCGAGGAAGCGTGACAAGTGTTCTTCAATTGCGTGTTTCGCATCCTCCAGGGTCAATCCGACCACGGGGACGCTGCCGTAGGAGCCCAGCGTCACAGTTCCGTCGGACTTGACCAGATGCTGCCCCGCGATCTGCTGCTGTCCGGAGATCTCCACCAGCGACACGGAAACGACCGGCATTTGCAACTGCATCTTGAGATGCTGTTCCAGAATGGTTTGGACTTCCTCAATGGTCTTGCCGGCGACGTTGATCGAACCGTAGGGGGGACCGAGATTCACCACGCCGCCTGGTTGGACCTGATACGGTCCCATGATCGGAGCGTCGGGAAGCGTGCCGGTGACTTGAATGCCCAGCACATCCCCGGTGCGGAGGTGGTAAGGAGCCTTGGGAAGGATGTGCAGCCCTTCGATCACCAGGATGTCGGGCGGCTCAATCGTGTAGATCGGCAGGACGGTTTTGTTGAGTTCGCGCGGCAGGAAGCCCGCTTGGGGTGGTATCGGGTCGAAAGGGGGCGGCGCTTCGCGCTTGGGATGGTAATGGCAACCGCAGATAACGCCCAGAACCGTGATCGTCAGTAGGCACTGCAGCGGACGCATGGGGCCATCCTTGGGGGAGCGTGCGACGTTTGACGGTGCATCCGCCAACGACCGAAAGTTCGATTTCTATGCCAAGTTGCGCAGAATCAACACTGAATCATTTATCGGTGCAAACCGATTCACCTTTACATGCGGAATCTGCCGCTTCCGAATTTTCCGGCTACATAGCGGCCCACAGTGCTCACCCGCTCTGCCAGCAGCGCGGTGATAGCATCCACCACGGGTCTTTTGGTATAAAATCCGGTAGCATCGTGCCGATGCTTAAATTTGGCCTGCTCGGAGGCAAAAC
This sequence comes from Pirellulaceae bacterium, assembly GCA_035649415.1. Classification (GTDB taxonomy): domain Bacteria; phylum Planctomycetota; class Planctomycetia; order Pirellulales; family Pirellulaceae; genus DATKDU01. Next base: position 2,106 of record DASRJP010000387.1, read on the forward strand.
GCCGCCAAGCAGGTCGCCTCGACGCCCGAAAGGGTTTGGGAGCCGTCCAATGCGTGCTTTGCTGTCGCGACGCTCTTTGATGACTGCACTGGCGCTTGCGCTGCTGGTCGGTGCCGCCGACCTTTGTCAGGCACAAGGAGGCCGGTATCGGTCATACGGTGGGCGATACACCTCGCCCTATGGTCCAACCCTCAGCCCTTATCTGGACTACTTTCGCCGCGACACCGGTGCACTCGACCCGTACAACGCCTTCATACGTCCGCGGCGGCAGTTGCAAAATCAACTCGCCGACATGGCCCAGCAAGAGCGGACGGAAACCGCGCGCTTGCAGCAGCAGATCCAAGGGGTCCGGGAAGCGGCGGCCCAGCCGACAGGGACCGGCGCCACATTTCTGAACTACTCGCACTACTACCGGACGGGTCCCGGAGGCGCGCCGCCGCGCCGCTGAGAACGTCGATGATCGGGTGGGATCGCCAGCGAGACGGCATGAGATCCTTGGGCGAGAGATCCCGCCGGCTCACTGCTGCTTGAATCTGTCCTGACTCGCGCCACACACGTCGTCGGACTCGCGCCGCGCTATCGCTATCGCAGCGCGGCCTCTGTAAATGCCGTTGCGGCATTGGCGCACCATTTGCTTCTTTGGTTTTCGCGCTACGATGGCGTTGGCTGCGGCAGGGGCCAAAACGTCGTCGGGGCAGTGCGATGAAAGGAACTCGGACATGGCGCAGGATGCTAAGGAGCCCAAACCGCTACCGGCAGATCGACCGACGCCAGGCGAAGAACGGGAGGCGACGGCGGCCGTTGCTGATTCGCGTGCGGCGCTTTCGCTGTCGATCCTCGCCGGACTGGTCATACTGGCGACACTCTACATCGCGCGCGATGTCATCATCCCAGTGGTGCTGGCTCTGCTCCTGGCATTGCTATTGCGCCCGTTGCAGCGGCGCATGCGGCGCTGGCGCATCCCCGACTATGCTTCAGCCCTGGCGCTGATTGCCGCCGTGGTGGCGCTGTTTGCCCTGGGTGTGTTGACCTTGGCTGGCCAGTCCCAGCAGTGGCTCGGAGAGGCGCCGGGAATGGTCAAAAAGGTGAGTCGCATGCTGCCTGCCCGGCCGAGTCCAATGGAGGACCTGGCGAAGACGACCGATGCCGTGGCCGATCTCACGCGGTCGGACGGCGAGAATCCGCCGCTGGCGGTGGAAGTACAATCGTCGGATGTGGCCTATACAATCCTCGGCGTAAGCAGCCAGTTTGTGGCGGCGTCGATCATCGTGTTCGTCGTCGGTTATTTTCTGCTGGCCCTTGGCGATACCCTGATGCGACAGGCGGTTGAAGCGCAGCCCTCGTTCATGGGCAAACGCAACGTGGTGCAAACCGTGCAGCAAGTCGAGCAAGGGATCTCGCGCTACTTGATGACGATCACGGTCATCAACATCGGACTGGGCGTCGTAACGGGTGCGGCAATGTGGCTGCTGGGCGTCCCCAATCCGGTGCTTTGGGGCGTGATGGCGACCACGCTCAACTACGTTCCCCATGTGGGGGCCTTCGTCTGCATGGTGGTCCTGTTTGTGGTCGGAGCCGTGGCGCATGAGTCGATCGGCTATGGCGTCTTGGTGGCTGGGACCTTTGTCGTGCTGACGTCGGTCGAAAGCTACTTTCTGACACCGCTGGTGCTGAGCAAGTCGCTGCAATTGTCGCCGCTGGCCGTGATCCTGGCGATTCTCTTCTGGGGATGGATGTGGGGAATTCCAGGAGGGCTGATGGCTGCGCCGCTGTTGACCGTGATCAAGATCGTCTGCGACCAGTTTCAGTCACTCTACTGGCTGGCAGCGCTCTTGTCCGGCGAGTCCGCCAGCGCCAGCGCTGCCAACGTGCCGGGCGCCGCGGCGCAGCAGGCGGCCTAGTCATTTTGCGGCTTATCGGCGGGTGCGCCTTCCAAGGCCGCAGCGGCGGCCTGCGTCACGTTCGACAGGAGGTTCCATTCTGCTTGCAGCCGCCCTGTCGTCCGGCTCCAGGCCGTCTCACCGCGCGGCCGCGTGCTGCGCACGTGATCGATCACCCGCTGGTACAAGTCCAGCTCACGCTGGGCCATCCTGGGGAGCGAGAGTTCTTCCGCCGTGCTCAGCGCTTTTGAGCGCAACTCGCTGCGAGCCGCCTTCGGTCGATCCATGATCCATGCCAGCGCGTCGGCAAAAGCCGACGCATCTTGCTCTTGCAGCAGTCGGCCATTGACAGACTCCTGAACGACGTCGCGCACGCCGGGACCATCGAGCGCCACCACGGGGAGCCCCGCCGCCATCGCTTCCGCCAGCACCATTCCCTGGGTCTCGCTCTGGGAAGCGAACGCAAAGACATCCATCGCGTGATAGGCGTCGATGAGCTGCTGGCCGGCGCACGTGCCGGTCATGAGCAGGCGATCGGCGACGCCTGCCGATTGTAGTGCGCTGCGAATCGACTCTTCGCGCGGCCCGGAACCGACGACAACAAGCCAGGCCGGCGGCCGCAGCGCCAGGAAAGCCGCGGCGGCCTGCGCCAGAAAATCGAGGTTCTTTTCCGGCGCCAGCCGTCCCACGTGTCCGACGATAAACGCGTCCGCAGGAATATTGTGCTGTCGGCGAAAGCCCTCTCCATTTCCGCGGGCAAACCGAGCGGTGTCGATTCCCGTCGGGATCACCTCGATCGGTGACTCGACACCGCGGCCCCGCAAGAGCTCCGCGACGCTATCGCTGGGAGCGATCACCACGTCGCACAAGTTCGCATACCCCGTGACCAGCGAAACCACAAACTGGTCCAGCACCGGAGTTTCGCCGTCCGGGTCGCCTGAAATGTAGTGGGTAAACTGGTCGTAGAGCGTGTGATGGGTGAAAACCAGCGGCAGTCCGCGCGACTGGCTGATCCGCAGAGCGGTCCCTCCCATCAAAAAAGGGTGATGGGCGTGGACTATATCAGGCTGGAATTGATCGACGGCTGAGGCGACCAGCCCCGGCGTTGGCACCGGCACCGAGAAGTCGGACCCATTGAAGTGCTTCAGCGCCGGTACCCGCAAAACGCCAACTTCCCCTTCCACCGCTGGCTCGAACTCCGGGGCCACGGTCAGCACGCCGTGCCCCAATCGCCGAAACTCCTCGGCAAACGAAGAAATGCTCCGCGACACGCCGCCGACGTGCGGCAAATACGTATTCGTCATGAAAAGAATGTTCATGGCATTTGCTGCTGCCAGGGTTCGTCAGACGCGGCCACCGCTGGAGCGCATTTCGCAAAGGCCGTGCCAAAAGCAACCGATCCGACGAGCCGATTCGTCTTGCATCGCTCACTTTCCCGCTCCAAACTGGTACGCAGGTGCATTCCCACATGTCTGAGAAGTACTGGATGGCTCGCCGCTTGCCTTTCGACGTTTGCTCCGCGCCTGGTTCACTGCTGGCGGTGCTCGTCGTCATGGTCGCATTTTCCCGCGCAGAAGCCGACGAGAAAAAATCGCCGGATTTCGAGCGTCAAGTCGCGCCCATCATCATCAAGCGCTGCCTGGAATGCCACGGCCAGCGGCAGTCCGAAGGGGGGCTCGTCTTGGCAAGTCACGAACGGGCGCTGGCGGGCGGCGACAGCGGCCCGGTCATCGTGCCAGGGAACCCGGCGGAGAGCCTGCTGATAGCGCGCCTTGAGGCTGCGGAAATGCCCCCGCCCAAGAAAGGGGAGTCGCAGCAGTTGGACGCTGCGGAGATTGCGACGCTGCGCGCCTGGATTGCAACCGGCGCCAAGTGGCCCGCCGGTCGCACGCTCGATCTGTTCGAACGAACCACGGAAGTTCGCGGCGGCCGCGACTGGTGGTCCCTCCAGCCGATCAAGCGACCGCCGCTGCCGAGCATCCAGGCCGGCGCTACCGCAGCCGGTCCGATAGACGCATTCATTCACGAGAAGTTGTCGTCCGCCGATATGAAAATGGCCCCGCCGGCCGATCGGCGGACGGTGGTCCGCCGGCTGTACTTCGATCTGGCCGGAATGCCGCCGACCGCCACAGAGCTCGAGCGGGCGATCGGCGATGAATCGCCCGACGCCTATGAGAAACTGGTCGATCGGCTGCTGGCCTCGCCACGGTTCGGCGAGCGCTACGCCCGCCACTGGCTGGATCTGGTGCGCTTTGCCGAAACCAGCGGCTACGAGCGCGATCAGGAAAAACCGCAGGCCTGGCGTTATCGGGACTGGGTGATCAAATCGCTCAACGAAGACAAGCCCTATGACCAGTTCGTCGTCGAACAGCTTGCCGGAGATGAAGCGCCTTGGCGCAGTGAAGAAAGCGTCATCGCCACCGGCTTTTTGCGATTGGGAACTTGGAACGACGAGCCCAACGATCCGCAGGAATACAAGTACGAGCGTCTCGAGGACCTGGTCCATGCGACCAGCAGCGCCTTTCTCGGCCTGACCGTCAAATGTGCCCGCTGCCACGACCACAAGTTCGATCCGATCTGGCAGACCGACTATTACCGCATGGCCGCGGCATTCTGGTCGGGGCCGATTGAACCGCGCGAGCGGGAACTGCTTGGCGGACCTAAGAAGGAGGAACTCGGTTACGACGTCCTGGGCTGGACCGACCTTTCCCGCGATCCGCCGCCGCTGCACTTGCTGAAAAAAGGGGACCCGCGGCATCCGGAAGACGCGGTCGCGCCAGCCAGCCTGTCGCTCGTGCCTGGGCTGGAGCGCGACTTTTCACCGCCGCCCGAGAAAGCCAAGACCTCCCAGCGCCGGCTGCAACTGGCGCAGTGGATCGTCGATCCGCGAAATCCGCTCACGCCCCGGGTGATCGTCAACCGGCTCTGGCTGCATCACTTTGGCCAGGGACTTGTTCGCTCACCCAACGACTTTGGCTACTCCGGCGACAAGCCGACGCACCCGCAGTTGCTCGACTGGTTGGCGGCAGAGTTGACGTCGGGCCATGGTACGATGCAGGGAAAGGAAAGTGAAAGAGCGGCGGCGAAAGTCGCTGCGCCGGTCTCATTCCTCTTCTCGCGAACTCATGCCGCCGACCTTGCGAGCTCCTGGGGGCTGAAGCGCATTCATCGCCTGTTGCTCAATTCGGCCACCTACCGCCAATCTTCCCTCCATCCACGGCAGTCGGAATATGCTCAGCGCGACGCGGCCAATCGCCACTGGTGGCACGCCGAGCGGAGGCGGCTCGATGCCGAGTCGCTGCGCGATGCCATGCTGGCGGTCAGCGGTGACCTCGACCTGCGGATGGGAGGGGCCAGTTTTCGGCCGACGCTGAGCGCCGAGGCGCTGGAGGGGCTGTCGCGCAAGAGTGCCGCCTGGCAGCCGTCGCCGCGCCGCGAGCAGGTGCGCCGCAGCGTCTACATGTATTCGCAGCGGAGCCTGCTGACGCCACTGATGACCACTTTCGACTTTGCAGACACGACGCTCCCTTGCGGCCAGCGCGATGTCACCACGGTAGCGCCGCAAGCGCTGGCCCTGCTCAACAATGCATTCGTCCACGAGCGCAGCACCGCTTTGGTCCGCGCGACAGGCCTTGGGCCGGCTGGAAAACGCGGTCAGCAGATCGAGCGCCTCTGGCTGCACGTCTTCGGTCGAGCGCCCAGCCAGCGCGAAAAAGAAGCCGCACTGGCCCACCTCGACGAACAAGAACGGCATTTCGCCGCTCAGCCGCAGTCGCCAGAGGTGACGTTTCCCGATTCTCTTCCAGTGACCGAAAGCCTGGCTCTGCATCTGCGGGCTGATGCGGGCGTCGCCGCCAATGATGACGGCCGCATGATCAAGTGGAGCGATCAGTCGCTTTCGTCACATGATGCCTCGCAGGACGACCACTCTGCTCGGCCGCAGATGGTTAATGCCGCGATCAACGGTCAGCCGGTCGTTCGCTTCGATGGCCAGAAGCGCTTTCTCCATCTCTCCGGACAGATCATTACTTCTCAGCAATTCACCATCCTGGCAGTGGTCAGCGACGCCGGCGGCGAAAGTCATCGCGGCATTTTTTCGAACTGGAACGGCGCGGCGGGGAACTCCGTGACGAGCGTCTTCCTTGGGCTCACCGGCAAGAATGGCGTGCGATTGACCGACGACTATGCCGCGGCCGGTCCGTCATGGCCGCGCCACCGGCATATCCTGATCGCGGCAGTGGCCGACGAGCGCGATGCCGCCGTCTATTTCAACGGCGCCGAAGTGGGACGCAAAGGAGCGGCAATCGCCCGCCGAAACTTGACCACCGGCTACGTCATCGGCCAGCAGGGGAACATCGACGGCGAGTACTGGAGCGGCGACCTGGCCGAGCTGATCGTGTACGACCGGTCGCTGAATGCCGAGGAATTGGCCAGCGTTCAGCGCTACCTGGTGGGGCGTTATAAGCTGGTCGAGCCGCCGCCGCGGCTTACGCCAGCGGAACTGGCGCTGGCTTCACTGTGTCACGTGCTGCTGAATACTAACGAGTTCATCTATGTCGATTAATCATCTCTATCCCTGCGGGCTGACGCGCCGCGAGCTGGTGTGGGAAATGGGGGGCGGTTTTGCGGGCGTCGCGTTGGCGGCCTTGCTGGGCGGCGACGGTTTTGCTCCGCGCGGGGCCAGGGCCAGTGAAAAGTCGTCCCAGCCCCAATCGCCGCTAACGCCAAAGAAGACGCATTTTCCGATGAAGGCCAAGAGCGTCGTCTTCCTGATGATGAACGGCGCTCCCAGCCAGGTGGATACGTTCGACTACAAACCCGAGCTGGAAAAATACGCCGGCCAGCCACTGCCGGAAGGGAAAAAGTTCATCAACTCCGGCGGCCGCAAGATCGGCTTTCTCACGCCGTCGTTCCGCAAATTCCGCCCCGGCGGTCAGAGCGGTCTGCTCATCTCGGATTTTTTCACCTGCGTTCGCGAACATGCCGACAAGCTGGCCGTCATCAACTCCTGTCACACCGACAGCCACGCTCACGGCTCGGCACTCGTGGCAATGAATACGGGCAAGACGTTCATCGGCCGGCCGTCGCTCGGAAGCTGGGCCGTCTACGGCATGGGGACCGAGAACCAGAGCCTCCCGGGCTACGTTGTCATACTCGACAAGCGGGGGGGTCCCATCAGCGGCCAGCCCAACTGGTCGAGCGGCTTCATGTCCGCCGCCTATCAGGGCACGCTCTTCCGCCCGACCGGCGATCCGATTCTCGACCTCCGCGGCCCGGCGCATCTTGATCGCGGCGCGCAGCGCCGCCAGCTCGACTTGCTGGCCCAGCTCAACCAGGAGCATCTCGACGCCCGTCCCGATGGTCAGGAGCTTGCCGCCCGCATCAACAGCTACGAGCTGGCCTTCCGCATGCAGGCGGAAGCACCCGAGGCAGTCGATCTTTCCCGCGAAACGCAAACCACGCTCGACCTGTACGGCGTCGGCAATCAGCCGACCGACGAGTTCGGCCGCAACTGTCTCGTCGCTCGGCGGCTGATCGAGCGGGGCGTCCGCTTCGTGCAGCTCTATTCCGGCGGCGGCCATCTCGAAGACACTTGGGACGCCCACAAAAGCATCGAGACCAACCACGGTCAGCATGCTGCCGAAGTGGACCAGCCAATCGCGGCACTACTGACCGATCTTGAGCAGCGCGGCCTCCTCGATGAAACGCTCGTCGTCTGGGGTGGCGAATTCGGCCGAATGCCGTTCAGTGAGGGCAAGGGGGAGCCGGGACGAAATCACAATCCGTACGGTTTCTCGATGTGGCTGGCCGGCGGAAATGTAAAAGGCGGGATGAAGTACGGGGCCACCGACGAACTGGGCTTCGAGGCCGTCGAGAACAAGGCCCACCTGCACGACATCCACGCCACGATTCTCCACCTGCTCGGGCTCGACCATGAGATGCTGACGTATTTCCACCAGGGCCGCGACGAAAGTCTCACCGACGTTGGCGGGCGGGTGATCCGCGAGATTGTGGGCTAACTGCCTCGGATCGTCACAACGGCATATGGATGACGAGGCCGTTCCATTCCGATTGTTCGCTGCAGCCATCCATCAGCAGAATCTCGTCAATGGCTTGGCCCACGGGAAATCGATCGTTCAGGATGAACACGCCTGGCATCACCGCTCCTGCGGTGAGGCGTTCAAAGGCATAGTCCGGCATCGTTGCGCGATCGTGTGTCAGCACGATGCGGTCGTTCTCGGCAGCCCACTTCAAGATGTCCGGGTCCTCGGCTCCAGCAAGTCCTACATCTTGCACGCGAATGATGTCGAGGTCGCCTTTTCGCAGCAGCAAGCCGCGTATGATGTCGCCGCTGAAGTTTTCGTCGGTCAGCAGCCGCAACATGCGTCATCCTTGGGACTGCCGTCGTGAGAGCAGACGAGTACGGATTTCGCTCAATTCCCCCTGCTGGCTTCCGACGCGCTGTCGAATGTCTTCGGCCTGCTGATTCCGCTGGGTCAAGTACGACTCGATGTCGCCAGGATGGCGTAAGTAATAGGCGATGACGGCGTACACGTCCCGTAGCGCCAGCGTGGAGTACCGCTGGACAATCGCTTCCGGAGTGGCGCCATCCTGAAACGCCCGGATGACCAGTTCCAACAGAACTCGCGAATCGCCGACTCGCAGAGCGCCGGAAGCATCTTCGCGCAAGGGAGGGGATTCGGCTTGAGCGGTGAAAGCCATGTCACGTTCTTTATTGTTCTGACTTCTTCCGTTCGGAAGTCAAAATTGGCCGACGCCTTGCCCCTGCATTACCATGATACCGCGGGAATTCCGAGGCGGTAATCGCTTAGATAAACGCTTGGCGCGATACGGCTTAGGCATCCTCGAATCTGGGCCGGTTTGCGTCCAAGTAGACTTCTGTCTGGCTGGACTATTGACAAACATGCTGGTTTCTCACACAATTTGAAGTGAGACTGATTCTCATTTAGGCGCCCCGCTACGACCTGCAAATCCCGCCCTCCCATGCCCGCCACCGAAACCATCCTTTCCACTTTGCCGGCCGCTTCGGAAAGAGATCGCCTCTTGCTGGTGCTTGTCCAGCATCCCGCGGAAGGAAGCCGCGTGGAGTTGCGGCAGCAGTCTTTCGGAGAGGGAATCGGATGGTTCACCCAGAGCACAGTCGTGCTCGAGCCCGACCAGGTCTCGCAGCTTCGCAATGCTCTGGGAATGACCGCGGCATCGCGGGGTCGCACGCCGCTCCCCAAGGAATTCTCGCGCGTCACGACGCCGGCCTGGCAGCCGCGCGTGGTTCACGCCGATTCGGCCTAACGTTTGGCGGCAGTCGCGCTCCCTGATTCTGAGCACTCGCCACGCGCGTGCCCTACCTGGCTAGCTCGCGGTACAAGTCCGCATGCCGCTGGACCATCTTCTCGACCGTGAATTCCGTCCGCATGCGATCCCGGCCCGCATCGCCCAGTCGCCGCACCAGCGCGGAATCACCAAGCAGCATCTGCGCCTTTTGTGAGAATGCCGACCGGTCCCCCACGTTAACCAGATAGCCGGTCTGCTCGTGAATGACCAGGTCTCGATTGCCCGGGATATTCGTAGCCACGACCGGCACGCCGGCGCACATCGCCTCCATGATCGCATTCGATTGCCCTTCGTAGCTGCTGGCCAGCCACAAGCAATCCAGGTGCCGCAAGATCCGGGGCACATCGCCCCGTTCGCCGAGGAAATGAACCTTGTCCTGATTGCCGCACTGGGCCGAAAACCGCTCCAGCCGCCAGCGCTGCGGCCCCTCGCCGATGACCAGCAAATGCGCGTCGTCGCGCACGCACTTGAGCAGGTCGGTGGCCCAGACCAGGTCCTTCACCCGCTTCTGCGGCCAGAGTCGGCCAACAGCACCGATCAGCCGAGCATCCGACGGCAGCCCCAATTCCGAAAGTAATTCCTGGCGGCTGATAGAGGACTCGATCGACGCGGCGGAAATGCCGTTGGGAATGACGACGAACTTCTGCCGCGGCATTCCCTTGCCCACGTAAAACTCCTCGACGCCGGAGGAGTTGGTAACAATCCGCTCGGTGCGCCTGGCCAGGTAACGGTCGATCGCCAATTGCACCACCGTCTTCCAGCGATCGACGCAGCGCTCGCCGGCAATCACGTGGCGCACGCCGGCTGCGATTGCCGCCTGGCGGCCGTAGCTATTGGCGGCAAACAGCCAGGTGTGCACGATGTCCGGCTTAAGCCGCTGGATTTCGCGCTTCAGGCGGAAATAGGCCGGCGGGTCGATCTTCCAGCGCTTGTCGATTTTGGCGACTGGAATTTCGGCCTCGCGGAGGTCAGCTTCCAGCGGTCCCGAATGGGTCAGCACGCACACGTGGACGTCGAACTCATTCCGCGGCAGCCCCTTGGCCAGCAGGACAAGCTGCTTCTCGGCTCCACCGCGGACAAGCGTCGGGATGATGAGCAGAAGGCGGAGCGACATGCAGCGATGGGATTCCGAGACGAGTTTTCGACTAATCGCGTGTGGGTTTGTAATTCAAGTCTTATTGTAGCGCGCGGCGGCCGCATGGTCCGCGCGGGCGGTTACCTGACCTGTCGTGCTCATGGCATGACTCCTTGAGCGCGTCACCCGTCTGCCGCGCGGTGCAGCGAACGGATCAACTCCAGGTGTAATCGGGCCATTTTTTCCAGCGAAAAATTCTCGCTAACGCGATGGCGAGCTGCCGCTCCCAGCTCCACTCCCAGTGCCGGCGACGCAAGCACCTTGGTCATCGCGGCGGCCAGGCCGCCGGCATCCCCTGGCGGCACGAGCAAGCCTTCTCGTCCATGGGTCACCAGCGCCCGGTTGCCCGGGATGTCGCTGGCCACGACAGGCAACCCGGCTGCCATCGCCTCCAGCAGCGACAGGGACATCCCCTCCGAGTAGCTCGGGAGCACGAACAAGTCCGCTGCCGCCAGGACATCGTCAATCTCGTCGAACGACCCCGGCAAGCAGATGTGGTACCGGAAGCCGAGGTCGCCGATCAGGTCGAACAGTTCCTCGCGCTGCGGACCCTCACCGACCAGCCACAGCCGGGCCTGCGGCCAACGCGTGGCGATCGGCGGCCAGGCCCGCACCAGGTCCGCCAGACCTTTGTCTGGATGCAATCGCCCGGTGTAAACCACCAGCGGCGCCCCTGCGTCGCATTTCAAATCCCAGTTGGCCTCCGCCAAGGCGGCACGGGCTGCGTCGCGCTGGGAGGGCGAGCGCAGCGGCGGGATCGCCACGCCGTTGTCGATCCGCACGATCCGGCTGGCGGCATATCCCGCCTCGCGCAGTTCGCGCGCGATCGCGTCGCTGGGCGCCACGATCGCCTCCGCCTGCTGGCACCGCTGCCGGATTCGCAGGCCGAAGCGGGCCGTCTGCTGCCAGGCGCAGTCGCCGGCCGTACCACCTCCTTCAGCCCGCAGGATCACCGGCAAACTTGCGCCGCGCACAGCGCCGATGGCCGCATACGCATCGTGCTTGAGCATCGAGACCACTACGCCGTCCAGTTTCGGCCGCTGGGCAACGAGCCACGATCCAAGGGCGTACATGTACCGCAGCGTCCCCCAGCCGCGAAGTTTGGGCTGCGTCAAACGCACTACGGGCACTTCGCGGTGTACCACCTCCGTGGGCCAGTGCTTTTCCCAGCGAGCGGTGACGATCGTTGCCTGCTGTCCCTGGCGCTGAAATTCAGCCGCCAGGTTGGCCACGGCGACCTCCGCTCCGCCGACCAGCGGCCAGAAGCGGCGCGTGACCAGCGCCAGCCGCAGCGGGCTCATGGCATGCCGCCTTCCAGGTCGGCCGGCTCGAGTGCCGCCAGGTAAGGCAGATTGCGATACGCGTCGCGGTAATCCAGGCCATAGCCCACGACGAACTCGTCGGGAATCTCAAAGCCGACGTAGTCGGGTATGAAAGAGACCTCCTGTTTTCCTTGCTTGAGCAGCAGCACGGCCGAACGGATCGAGCGCGGCGCGAACTGATCGAGCTCGGCCACCACCTCAAACAGCGTGTTCCCCGTATCGAAAATGTCGTCCACCAGCAGTACGTCCCGCCCTTCGATGTCGGGCATCATGTCCGAGTTGATTCGCAGCGGCCCCCGCCGAGTCCCTTGGTAGCTCGAAGTCTGCACCACGCCGACACGCAGCGGCATGTCCAGCTTGCGGATCAAATCCGCCAGAAACACGATGCTGCCGGTCATGACGGCAATCACCGTTAGCGGCCGCCCCTGTTCCCGGTGGCAAATGGCCGTCGCCAGCTGCTGGACCGATTGTTGGATTTGCTCGGCGGTGATGAGGATTTTCACGGGCAGCAGCACAACTTGCGATGGTAGTCTGGCGCTGGAAGATACCGTAGCATAGCCGAAAAGGCCAAGGAGTCCCCGTTTTGGCCGGCAGCGCACGAGCCCTTGTCTTCGCAGTCCGCCACTTCCAATCGACCGCATGCCTGGAACCTGGACCGAAGAACCGATTGCCAGCCACGCGTGCGACGTCTACGTGCCGCCGCAGCGCAGCCAGCATGGCTACGTGGTGTTGTACTTGCACGGCCTGCATCTCCACCGTCTTGCGGACCAGCCCGCCTTTGTCAGCCAGTTCGACAAGCACGGCCTGGCCGTTGTCTGTCCCCACACGCAGCGAAGCTGGTGGACCGACAAAATCTGCCGCGAATTCGACGAAAGGCTGACCGCCCAGCAGCACGTGCTGACCAACGTCCTCCCCTTCATCGAGCAGCGCTTCTCCGCCCGGCCGCCACAGATCGCCCTGCTCGGCACCAGCATGGGAGGACAGGGCGCCCTGCGACTAGCCTACAAGTTCCCCAATACTTTTCCCGTCGTGGCCGCCATCTCGCCGGCGATCGATTTTTACAAGCGCTACCACGAAGGGGACGAGACCATCCCCCAGATGTATCCCGATCCGGAGGCCGCCCGCCAGGATTCCGCCACGCTGCAAATCCACCCGCTCAACTGGCCGCGGCACCAGTTCTTCTGCTGCGACCCCGAGGACTTCCGCTGGTGGGAAAGTGCGGAGCGGCTGCGGATGAAGCTCTACTCGCTGGGTGTGCCGCACGTTTGCGATTTGAAAACCAGCGGCGGCAGCCACGGTTTTGAGTACTACGGCCGGATGGCCGAGAAGGCGATCGACTTCCTCGTCGAGCGGCTCGATCAGGAGCGGCGACGGGTGCCGTAGCGGGCGGCAGAAAACAGACGGCACGTCTGACGTACGTGCTGCTTGCTTCCCACCATGCGGCCAGCAAAAATGAGTCTCCTTGATCGCAACCAACCCGCCTTCTGGAGAAACACCCATGCGTCTGGCAGCTCTCGGCTCGCTCTTCATCCTTCTTGCCGGAGTGGCTTGTGCCGCCGACGACAAGAACCCCGCCTACACCGACCCCAAACAGGCCGGCCCGGACTATGCCGTCCAGGGTGAATACCGCGGGCGGCTCGGCGAGCACGAGTGGGGCGCCCAGGTCGTGGCCCTGGGCGACGGCAAGTTCGACGTCGTCGGCTATCGCGGCGGTCTTCCCGGCGACGGCTGGAAGCGCGGCGACGAAATGAGCAAGGGGACCGGCGAGCTGAAGGGGGACGTAGCCGAGTTCAAAGGGGAGACCTGGACCGGCACGATCAAGGACGGCGTGTTCAGCGTCACGCACGACGGCCAGAAGGTCGGCGACATGAAGAAGGTCGATCGCAAAAGTCCCACGCTCGGGGCCAAGCCCCCCTCCGGCGCCACCGTCCTCTTCGACGGCACGACTGCCGACCATTTCGAAAACGGCAAGCTCATCGAAGGGAATTTGCTGGCCGCTTCCAGCCCGATCTCCAAGGCCAAGTTCCAGGACCACACGCTGCACCTCGAATTCCGCACCCCCTTCATGCCCAAGTCCCGCGGCCAGGCCCGCGGCAATAGCGGCGTCTATGTCCAGGGGCGTTACGAAGTCCAGGTGCTCGACTCTTTCGGCCTGGAGGGGGCCGATAACGAGTGCGGCGGCATTTACGCGATCAGCAAGCCGGCCGTCAACGCCTGCCTGCCGCCGCTGGCGTGGCAAACGTATGACATCGACTTCACCGCCCCCCGCTACGAGAACGGGAAAAAGGTGAAAAACGCCCGCGCCACGATCAAGCACAACGGCATCGTGATCCACGAGGACTTGGAGCTGCCCAAAAACACGGCCGGCACTCCCGGCGGCATCACGGAAGGCCCCGAGCCGTTTGGCCTGTACCTCCAGGACCACGGCAATCCGGTAGCGTTCCGGAACATCTGGGTGGTGGAGAAAAAGTGACGCCCGTGCGGATTGCGGAGTGATTGGTGCGGAGTGGCTATAGGCCGCTCCGCTTTATTGTGGCAACCTCGCCATCCCCGGCAGGTATCTTGGAGGTTGGGGAGGCAGATGGATGACACGGGTCGCAACCTTCATCGCGGTCGCTCTGGCGCTGGTCGCCGCGGCACAGGCGCAGCCCGTTTCGACCAGCATTTCGAGCGTGGAATGGGCCGCGGTCCATTCGCCCCTGATCGTCCGGGGAGTGATTGACGATGTTTCCGTGCACGCTCTGAAGGACGGTCTGCATCCGAATCAAGGCGTCCATCGCTATCAAACCGTCTCCGTGCGGGTGCTCGAAACGCTAAGGGGCGAATATTCTGGCCGCCTGCAATTCGTCCACGACGGAGATTTCGGCACGTTTCGGCTCGCCAACTTGCAAAAGAACCAGCAGGAGCTGCTGTTGTTTCTCGAGCCATGGATCATTAGCCGCAAGTTCAACCGCGCCTCCGGCGGCTATGCGTACACGCGGTTTGAGTACGTGACCAAGGATGTGATCGTGCTTGATCCTGAAGAAAGCCGCTGGGCCCATACGAGCGTGCCGCTGCTCGACAGCAAACGGACGCGGCTTTCCAAGCCACAGCAAGTGATCGACACGATCAACACGTACTTGAAGAATCGCCAGGAGCAGGCCCCGGCGCGCGGCGTGACGACGCTGCTGCCCCCCGCGCTGCGGAGCGGGTTCTATCAGGTTTCGTTCACGTTTCCGGCGGATGCCGCTGGCGAACGGGCGATTCCAGACGCTTCCGCGAAAGTACCGATCCTCGATTTCGCAAAGTTCCGCCAGAAGTTTGCCAAAATGCCGCCGGCCGAAAAGAAGCCGGCGTATTTGCGCGACCGCGGCGGTTACATCGGCGTGTACGCGCTGGAGCTGATGGCCGCGGATTGCGATGCGATCGTCCGCGCGGTCATCGACGATTTTTGCTTTGTCAGCCGCAGCGACGACCCCACCGGCGATTCCTATGGCGTCAAACTGCACGTCCTCGAGGCGTTCAAAGGCAAAAGCGCCTCCAAAGTCACCTGCTTTGTCAGCGATGCCCGCGACCTCGCGGATCTGCGGCGAAAACGGCAAGAGCTGGTCCTGTTTCTGCGCGACAACTGCCGGGAGCCGACGCCCCATCCGGCAGGGAGCCTGGAGTACCGCACCCGCGCTGGGCTGTGGGACGACTCGGTGATCGTGCTGAGCAAGGAGAATGCCGAGGTTCTGTTTGCGGACCTTTCCTGGCAGCGCGATCCGGAGAGGATCCTCACCAGGCTGCGGGCGGCGGCTGGGCCGGTCGCGGAGCGTGACCAGCCCGACAATTCGCGGCTCCCGCCGGCCAACGCGACTCTGCCGATGTTCGATGTCCATCCGCCAGCTTCAATCGCGGCTGGTTCCTCCATCGCCGGCAATCCGTACTCGGTCATCTATTTGCCCGTGAATGATGCGCTGGAAAAAAGCGCGCGGCAATGGGCGACCGCCGAGCAACAGGACCTGCGCTGGCTGGCAACGCGGGCCCTGGTGTACTTCAAGTCGGACAAGAATGCGGCGATTCTCAAACGGTTGCTGGCCGACGAGGCGACCTGGCCGCGGCGCGAGATGCTCCAACTCACCGGCCTCTCCTACCCCTACGAGCCGGAGTTCCTCGTGCGCTTTGAGGCCTGGCACGTTCTCAGTGGCTGGGGATACGAAGTTCCCCGCCCCGAATTAAGCAGCCGGCCCCGCTGACGGATGGATTCACGCGCTGGCGCGCATCCCGCGGTTCGTCCGGTTTTACCCTCCTAGCTTGTGCTCAGCGAACGTGTGGGCTATCAACAATCAAGGTGCCATTGAACGGCTGCTTTGGCGCTCGACTCACGCGCTCGGTTGGGAAGCCTTCATCAAAGGTGATTCGCCGATGCCACATTCTTCAAAGGCCGCCCTCGCCAAGACGGGCATTTCCGGACTCGACGACATCCTGGGCGGAGGATTTACGCCTCATCGCTTATACCTCATCGAAGGCGTGCCGGGATCGGGCAAGACGACTTTGGCGGTCCAGTTCTTGCTGGAGGGGATTCGCCAGGGAGAGCCGGTGCTCTATGTCACTTTGTCGGAGTCAACCGATGAGTTGCGGGCTGTGG
>DASRJP010000388.1:0-10752 GCA_035649415.1 Pirellulaceae bacterium
CACCAGCGACCATCCGCTGCCAGACGGCCGCAGGACCTGCGCCCAATTGACCTCGATAATTTCCTCGACGGTTTCGCTTCCCAGATTGGCGTCAGTCGTGGATAGCCGAGGATAGCTGTCGCCCCCAATTAACCAGTCCTCGCGATTGACCAGCATGGTCTTGCCCGGACTGGAGCTCAAGACCTGCGCGAGATGACTCGACATTTCGCCGAGTGCCGCATCCCCGACTCCGTGAATCGCCACCAGCGTCGAATGGTGAGGAGCTGCCGGGCGGTTGGGATCTTGACGCAACGCATCAGCGGTCATTGCGCGGCTCGTGGTTTGGGCTTGCCGTACGCCCTCGCGGCTCGGAAGTGCGAACACCATCGTCGCCCACAACACGCCACAGGGCAATTGGCAGCAGCCCTCTGAGACAGGCAATTCCGATGGCACGGTCGAAAACGGCCCGCCGCCGTCAATCCTCCCCGCCATCGTCACCATAGACGGCCGAAGCGTAGGGGCGAAACCACACCGGGCGCGACGGCCGGTTGGCATTGGCCCGCAGCTCGGCCTGGGCGTATCTTTCCTTGCTCGCGCGGACCGCCTCCGCGGCGGCAACGAAGTAGTCGGTGACCGGCTGCGGCATGTTCTTGGCCACCAGGTCAAAGGCAAACTGCGCCTTGCCGTCTTCCACCAGCCGTTTGAGATCGGCCCCCGTGAAGCCGTCCGTCATCTCGACCAGTGCCGCCACGTCGGCGTCGTCCAGCGGCGGCGGGGCGGCCGCGAAATGCTGCCGCAGGATGTCGGCGCGAGCCTCCTCGTCGGGCAGCCGCATTTCCAGCCACAGCTCGATGCGCCCCGAGCGGATGAGTGCCGGCGGCAGATTGCCGACGTCCATGGCGGTCATCATCACGCAGACGCGGCCGGCACTTTTGCTTTCCAGGCCGTCGAGCATGGTCAGCAGATAGCGGTACAGGCCGTGCTCCTGGCCGCTTTCGAAAATCACGTCGCTATCGTCGATGAAGATCACCGACGGCGCGTTGTCCTTGGCGTACTCAAAGACGCGATGCACCATCCCGTAAAAGTTTTGCGTGCCGGAGATGAAGGTGCCGTCGATGAGGAAGAATTTTCCCTTCAGGCGATGGGCCAGGGCCCGGCCGACCGTCGTCTTGCCGGTGCCTGGCGGGCCGACCAGCAGCACGCCCCGCTTCGGCTTGAGGCCGAGGCGCGTCGCCACGGCGTCGTTCTCCAGCGGCAGCGCGATGTTCGCTTCCAGAGAGCGGATCACGTCGTCGACCCCTTTCAGCTCAGAGAGCTCGACCTGGGCCACTTCGCCGATCTCCACGTTGCTGGTGAGCTGCTGCGTGCGCAGGTACTCGATAAACGGCTCGGTCTCCAGGCGGCCGAAGCGCTGGTTCCAGATGCAGGCCGATTTGAGCTGATGGGCATTGAGCTTGGGGGCGAAGCGATGGATTTCGGCGAAATCGAGCGGCGGCTGGCTCCCCCCGAGAAACGCCTGGCACAGGTGGCGGTAGTCTTCCGGAGTGAATTGCTCGATGCCGAAGCCAAAGCATCGCTCCCGCAGCGGCTGGGGCAAGCTGCCGTCGGTCCCCAGAAACAACTTTTTGCCGGCGGCGACGGCATAGGTGGCCAGCACGGTCATCGGCGAATCGAGAAAGCCGGCCCGCGGGTTGTAATGGCAGCTCTCGAACATAGGGGCCGTGGCCACGTGCATGTCGTCCACGACGACGCAGTCATGCTCGGCCAGCGCGTCCCCCACGACGCGATACAGGGCTTCCTCCAGCGCCAGCGGATGTCCCTGTCGCGCTGCCTCGACAAAGTCCTTGACCGTGACCAGAGCGCCCCTCAACTTGCGGTGCAATGCCGAGAGCACCGTGGTTCGGCCGCGCCCGGTTGGCGCCCAGAAGTGAAAAATGTTGCCGCTTGCGGCGGTGTCTACAAACCAGTCATAGGCCCGCTTTTGGGCAGGGGAGAGAACATCGTTCTGGGATCCAGTCATGATATTGTCCGCCCGCGGGCAGACAGCAATGGAAAAGAGGAGTACGGCCGCCGACGCCAGAGGACACGCTAGCGCCACTTGGGTTCGCTGCCTGGCGTGCTCGATAACATCGAAGCTAGCCGACCGAACCCAGCCAGGAAAGCAGTCGCGACAAGGCATTTCTCCCTGCCGGTTTTGGCGAATATTCGCTTAATGCGGCGGGGCGGAGGGGCCGATGGGAAAGGTAGAGAGCCGGCCGCGCTGGGAATGCTCGTTTTGCGCGGCGGCACTGGCAACCGCCAGGAGCACCGTAGGAAGACGGGCTGGGAAGCCCGCCTTACGGGGCCCCAAGACCCAGGGGGAGACCATGATCCGTCGAGCGATGCTGGCGCTGGCGTGCGCCGTCGTGTTTGCCGCTGTGAGCGGGTCCGGCCAGGCCCAGGCCCAAGAGCGGGCGTTCGGCCGCGTCTGGGGCGGGCAGTACGGGCTCCATGACTGGAACCGCTTCTACCACTATCCGTACGTCTATTACCCGCAGAATTTCTGGGGGAACGAGTACTACCGCTCGAGCCAGGACCTCTATTACCGCTATCCGCCCGAGATGCGAGTGCCGGTGTACAACCGGCAGTGGCACAACGAGTACCCCGAGTCGCGGCGGTACCACTGGGGGCACCACTTCATGCTGGATGTGTTCTAGCTCTTCATCCTACTCATACTCCTAATCGTAATCGTAATCCTGGTCCCGCTATCGCTCCGGACGGACGGAGTAGGAGTAGGATTAAGAAGAGGATTACGAGTAAGAGCAAGATTAGGAAACGCTTGTCGTCGGCCGCATGGCTTCATGCCCTGCGGCCGCGTTCGTTTCTTGACCGGGAAGAGGTCGCTAGCGACGTTTGCTAGCCTCTTTCCAAAAATTCTGCAAAAATTTCGGCGCAACTGCTCGAAAATTTGCCGCGCGGGGTTATATTCTTCCTCCGCACTTGACGCGGGCCGAAGCCCGCGACAGTGCTGCCCGCAGGATGCCGGGCGACGGTGCTCGGCATTCACGCCACCACTTCAAGGGAGGGAACCCATGAGCCGCACCCGCATCCCGCTCAGCCGCGCCGACGAGCAAGCCCGCTTGATGGCCGAGCGCCTGGAGATGAGCACGGCGGAAATCGGCCTGTCGGTCCGCACGACCAACTGCCTGGAGGAGAAGGGGATCTTCACCGTGCGGGACCTGCTCAACAGCTCGCCCGAGCAACTGCTCTCGATCGCCAACTTCGGCGAGAAGACGCTGGAGGAAGTTTATAAGGCGCTGGAGCGATTCGGCTTCTATCGCGCCTCGAAGCGGCCGGCGGTGATGGCGTAGTGCCAACGGGGTCGGTCGATCGACCGGGGTCGGGAGTCGATTTCGGGCAGGGCGTTTGCCAATAGATAAGACGTCGGCCGAAATCGACTCCCGACCCCGTCCGCGGCGAAGGGCGACTTTCGTGCCTTAATGTCGCCCCCGCCAGTAGCCGGGGCGGCGGCTGGTGTGCGCGACGGCGACGACCAGGAAATCGCCACCTATCCGGCGGCGAAAAATGAGCAGGTAGGGAAATCGCTTAACCTGCACATAGCGATAGTCCCCTTCCAAAACGGGCAGCGAGTCCCCGGTGCTGGCGATCCGTTCCACGGCAGCGCTGACGGACAGTCGAAATCGGTCCGCGGCCCGCGGCGAACGGGCGGCATACCACTTTCGCGCGGAACGAAACTCCTGCGCCGCCAACCGCTGGAAGTAGACCTCGGTCATGAACCTTCGTCGCTCAGGTCCGACCAGCGAATCGCGCCATCGTCGTCGGCAAACCGCCGATCAAGTTCATCCCTGAGCTGAGGATCGTCGAGATCGATCGTCAAATCACTTGGAGCGGCGTCGAGCAGCCTCGCTGCCAGACCGAGGCGCTCTTCCTCCGGCAATTGGAGAGCCGCCTGAAACAGGGCGTCGGAACTTAGTTGCATTCGATCCTGCCTTGCGCATGGCGCGGCTGAAGTCAATTCTCAACCAAATTATGACATGTGGGCCGATCGCGGGCAAACTCACGTTGGTTCCCTCGGCGCTGTGGCCTCGGACGATCATCGCGGAAGGGCGCGGTCCAATTGGGTCGGGAGTCGATTTCGGGCAGGGCGCTTTCCAATAGAATAATTGTCGGCCGAAATCGACTCCCGACCCCTTCCGCGCGCGACCTCTCGCGCGGCAGTGCCGCCACGTTTGCCCACGTCCGCCGCGGCGCGTTACCATGCGCCGCATGGCGGCCTCTACTCCATCTCCACCGACAGCGACCCGCCCGCGGCATTTCCTCCGCTACAGCCTGCGGGGGCTGCTGATCTTCTTGACGCTGGCCTGCGTCGGCGTGTGGTACTGGTACCGGGTACCGTACGTGGAGGAGGTAAGATACCCGGAAGGACCGAAGTTGTGGGAGGAGAAGTCTGGCTATGTTGCTCTCGCGAAGCAAGAGCAGCGTTATCGTCGCGTGCCAATGGGGGAGCCGATCCGCGAAGGGCTGACCGAGTGGTTTGACGCTCAAGGTCGTCGCCTATGTGAAGAACGATGGCTTGAAGGAAGGCCGCACGGTGTATCGCTGCAGCTCTATACCAATGGCAAGGTCAGGGAGCGGAGTGAATACTCGCTCGGCCGCAGAATTGGAACTTGGGAAGGATTCGACGAGGCTGGTCGGTTGTCAGTACGGATGCCGTTTGACAACGGCGATCCGCACGACACCTGGGAGTGGTTCGCGGACGGAAAACGAGTTCGCACGATCACATTCGACCATACGGAGGTGAAACAGATTGATGGTCGGCCAATCGACGATCCCTTGGGGCGGGCCTGTCGCTTGGGGCAGATCGACAACGAGCGGATCCAGGAGATGTTGACCGCTCTTGATAACTGTGACTTCAGAAGTACTCCGCTGATAAGTGTGGTGCGCTATGTATCGGAAAAATTCAAAGTCAACATCGAACTCGATCGCAGCACATTGCGAGACGCTTGCATCGGCTTGGACTTATCCATCACCCTCCGCGAAGATCGCATCACCGCCGGCGCGAAGCTGGTCCTGCTGTTTGAGCCTCACGACCTGGCGGCGACCTACCGTTTCGGCATGATCTGGATCACCACGAAAGAGGATGCCAAGAACTGGGTGGACCGCACGGGTATTGCGTCGGTACTCAAGTCTCCGCCCCCTGAGGTGTTGCCCGCCGACCGCAGCAAAATCGCTGCGGCATTTCAGGGGCCGGCCGAATTTGATTTTGTGGATACGCCCTTGCAGGACGTTGCCGATTTCCTCTCCGAGATTTATCGGGTGCCTATTACTTGCGAAGCAGATATGAAGGACATACCTCTTAATAGCAACGTTCGGGGAATCTCCTTGCAAAACGCGCTGGGCGCCTTGTGCGATCAATACGGTCTCCGCGTCCGCTGGAAGGACACGAAGGCGCTGATCATCGAGTCGCAGGACGGGGCGGAGAAGTGGCGACGGCGCTGATAAGTGGGGCCACGGGGAAGGGGTCGGGAGTCGTTTCGGGGCGAAAATCTCGGGTGATAGATAAGTCATCGGCCCGAAACGACTCCCGACCCCGTGCGCGCCGGTTCACGGCGGTGGTCAGTCGGCCACGCCCGTTCCGGAGGTCGTTGACCTCCGGCTAGGAGGCGACGGCACACGGAGTGTGCCTACTACACTACTGCTCGATCCGCTGGTCGAGTTCACGGACCGTATTCACGATCCGTTGCGTGTTGAGCCGGTCGTTGTTGGCCAGCGGGTTCTCGCTCTCCTTGCCCAGGAAAAAGTCGCCGAGCTGCATGAAGGCGGGGCTCATCAGCAGGATCAGCACGGCGGGGGCGAAACAGAACAGAAGCGGAAACGTGAGGAAGATCGGCGTGCGGTTGGCCTGGAGCGTAGCCATTTGCTTGCGCGTATTGCGGAAGTGGTCCGCCTGGTCGAGCAGATTGCCGCTGATCGAGACGCCGAGCGAATCGCCGCGGGCGAGGAGCGTGGCCACCTGGCGGACTTCGGGCGTATCGACGCGGGCGGCCAGATCGGCCAGCGCGAACTTGAGGCTGTGCACCTCCGTGTGCTTTTTGAGAATCAAAAGTTCCTCGGCCAGTGCCGGGTGATTGGTCAGGTTTTTGGCCACGTGGTCGAGGCTGGCGGGCAAGGCCATGCCGCCGCCGATGCACATGCTCAGCATGTCGAGCATGTCGGCCAGGCCGGCATTGATCTGGCGGAGCCGCTCCCGCCGGCGGACGTAGACGTACATACGCGGCACGACCGACAGGGTCATGGCAACGATCGCGCCGCCGACCAGGAATTTCCACTGCTGCTCTCTGGGAGAAGCAATGGCCAGGATTCCCGCCACGACAAGCGGGAAGACCATCAAGAGGAAGCGGTAGGCATAAACGCTGGCCCGTGCGGTCGGACTGTACATGCCCGCCTGCTTGAGCATCTGACCGAATTCGCGGCGTTCCTTGTCCGACTCGGGAAGCTGTGCAGCCAGAGCCGGCGTGAGCGGGCCGAAGACGCCGCCGTCATTGGTGGACGCTGCCGGCTCTGTTGCAGTCGCGGCCGGCTGGGCCACGCGGCGACGGAAGATCATCCGCATGACCAGCAGCGTGCAGACGATGCCGCAGCCGACGGCAATCAGCGTGGACGGCTTCTGCCAGAAAGTGGGGTCGGTGAGGAGATGCTGGAGTTCTGCGAATTGTGCGGGCATGTTTGTCGTAGGACAGGTTTTCAACCTGTCCTAAATGGCAAAATCCTCGGAAAGTCGGATGTGTCCCTCGCTCGCGCGTCGGGCTTGTGGTGTCCGCTCGCGGAGCGAGCGGACTACGTTAGTACTGCTGCCGCAAAATCCGCCACACCCACAGGCCGCCGACGCACTGTAGCGCCACGGCCGCGGCCACCAGCCACGGCCCCTTGGGATGGGTGATGAAGGACTGGACGTATTCGGGTTCCAGCGAAGCCAGGATCGCCACCGCCAGGATCGAGCCGATCACCATGCCCCAGGCGGAAAGCCGGCTGCCGGCAGTCACGGCCAGGAGATGATTGCGTACGTCCTGCCGATCGCGAGAGGCGTGGGCCATCCGCTCGGTGAGCAGCGACAGGTTTCCGCCCGCACGGCGGTGCACGATGACGGCCGTCGCAAAAATGCGGAACTCCGCCAGCGGCACTCGATTGACCATCCGGTTCATGACGCCGATCGGGGCCTGCCCCAGCTCGAGCTGCGAGCGGGCATAGGCAAACTCGCTGCCCAGCGGACCTTTGATGTCGCGAGATACGAGCTCAAACGCTTCCGACAGCGTCTGGCCGCTGCGGACGGCATCGGCCACCGCCTGAAGCGCCTGCGGCAATACTTTACGCATCTGGGCAACGCGAATCGCCCGCACGACGACGAGCCACGCGATGGGGAGCGCACCGCCCAGCACCATGCCGCCGGCCGCCGCCAGCAGGTTCTCTGTGAAAACGAAGCAAATGCCGCCGCCCACAATCACGCCGCCGATGACGATCAGCATGGCCGTGCCCATGTCGAGCGACGTGCCCGATTCTTCCACGAGGTGGAAGAACATCCGATTGAAGTCGCCGGCCGGCTCCTGCGGGGCCAGTTCCAGCCGCTGGCGCGGCTCCTGGCGCTGGCCGAACAGATCGCGCACGAGCAGCCCCACGGCGGCCAGTGCCGCCGAGACGGAAGCGAACGTGACGCTCATCACCGCGATGTCAGCGATCATTCCGGTTCCTCCAGCACCAGCGGCGATGCGGCCGGGTCCAGATTGCTCAGCGGAGCGATCGCGCTATCGGGCGTGAGCTGCTTTTGGGTGAACAGCTTGTCGGGAATCTCAATGCCGATCTGGTTGAGCTTTTTGAGGAACGACGGCCGATTGCCCGTGGCGTAAAAATGGCCGCGGGCAATGCCGCGGTCGTCGGCGCCGCACTGTTCGAAGCCGAACAGGTCCTGGATGGCGTAGTCGCCGTTTTCGAGCGAAGTGATTTCGGAGACGCGCATTACGCGGCGGACGCCCCCTTTGAGGCGGGCCAGATGGATGATCAGCGTGATGGCGGAGGCGATGTACTTCCGCGTGACGGCCACCGGCAGATCGAAGCCCGCCATGCTGGTCATCACTTCCAGGCGGGAGAGGGCATCGCGGGTGTCGTTGGCGTGGATGGTGGTCAGCGAGCCTTCGTGGCCGGTGTTCATCGCCTGGAGCATGTCCAGGGCTTCCGCCCCGCGGACTTCGCCGACGATGATCCGATCGGGCCGCATGCGGAGGGCATTGCGAACCAGGTCCCGCTGCGACACTTCGTTGGCCCCTTCGGCACTCTTGGGTCGCGTCTCGAGTTTGACGACGTGTTTTCGCTGGAGCTTCAGTTCCGCCGAGTCTTCGACCGTGACGATCCGCTCGCCGGCGGGGATGTAACGCGAGATGCAGTTGAGCAGTGTCGTTTTGCCGCTGCCGGTGCCGCCGGAGATCATGATGTTGACGCGGCCTTCGACGGCCGCTTCAATCACTTGCAGGATCTCGGGGCAGATCGAGCCGCGGACCAAAAGATCGACCGTCGCCAGCGGGCGATGGCCAAAGCGGCGGATGGAGAGGACCGGACCGCCCAGGGCCAGCGGCGGAATAATGGCGTTGACGCGGCTGCCATCGGGCAGGCGCGCATCAACCATCGGCGAATGCTCGTCGATGCGGCGGCCGACGCGGGCCGCCACGCGCTGGATAATTTGCAGGAGATGTTCGTCGTCGGCAAAGACGGTGTTGGTTTCCTGAAGCCGGCCGAGACGCTCGACGTAAACTTCGCCCGGGCCGTTGACCAGAATGTCGGTCACGTCCGGGTCCTGCATGTACGGCTCCAGCGGCCCCAGGCCGAACGACTCGGCAATCAGCTCCTCGACCAGGCGGTCCTCGTCGATGGCGGGCATTTTCCGCGAGCGGGTGCGGAGCATGGCCTCGGCCAGCCGGCGGATGTCCGCACGCAGCTCTTCGTCCGTCAGGCCGGTGATGCGCGACAGATCGAGTGAATCGAGCAGCTCGCGGTGAATGCCGGTCTTGATCCGCTGGAATTCCGCTTCTCGCATTTCGCTGGCGGTCAGCGGATCGGCAGGCCCATTGCCGTTTCTTTCGCCGGCCTGGCGGTGGGAATGAAGGAACATTCAGGGGGCTCCGTTATATCCTGGCTGTGTTGAGCTGGGGTTCGAAGCTGCGGACTGCGGTTCCGGGTTCCGAGATCCAGGTTTCGGGGTCCCGGTTCCGGTTAAAACGGCTCGAAACCCGAAACTCGCAACCCGCAACTTGAGAGGTTCAGTACGGGGCTAATTGGCGGTCGTTTCCTCCACGGAGGCGACGACCGGCGCGATCACGCCCGAGGAGTTTGCAGCGCTCTTGTCGCCGCTGGCAGCCGGCGCCGTGACGGCCTGCGGCTGCTCATCGCTGTCGAATCGCTTGCCGCTGGGGCCTTCGCGCGACTCGCGAACGCGGTCGCCGTCGAACTCGAGCACCTGGAGTTTGCCGCCGGAGTATTTTTCGATCGTATAGCGGCGGGGAGCGGGCGGGGCAGGAATCTCCCGCAGGCCGAGCAGCTCGCGGCGGTTGATCTCGTGCGCCTTGTCATCCGCCTTGGCCGCGTCCATGGCGCTGCGGAGCGTGACGCCCAGAATGCCGGTCCGCTGGGCGACCATCAACTTGTTGGCGTCCTCGGGCGAAACGGCCACCGTCAGCCCTTCGATAACCGGGGCCACGCTGCGGCGGGCGGTGCGCTCGCGGGGCCGGCTGGCACTGGCATCGACCACGAGCACGTCCGTCAGCAAGGTCTTGGTGGTGATCTCCCCCAGGTCGGGATGCGCTCCCTCGACGGTGAGCGAGATGTCCACGCGGTCACCTTCTTCCAGCCGCTTGCCGCCGGTCTCGGCGCCGACCACGTCGATCGCAACGGCCCGCATCCCTTCGGGCAGCCGCTCGGCCAGATCAGGCAGCGCCTCGCCAATGCCCAGCAGGTACTCCTCGCGCATCGCCTGCCCCGCCTTGATCGTTTGTTTGGTAATGCGACCCACGGCAATCGGAGTGGCGCGAACGCTCCCCGTGGCGGCCTTGACGTCCCGCGGAACGTGGGTCGTGTACACGTCGCTCTCGCTGATTCGCGTGTTCTTGGGGATGTTCACGGCGGCGAAGACGACTCGCACGCCGGGGTCGGGCTTGGGCTCGGCCGGCTTGGCCACTGGAGGCTTCTCCAGCGCCTGGCGGATCACGTACGCGGCCACCAGGCCGAGCACGATGGCCATCACCGTGAAAGTGACCGTAGCGGGACTGATGCGCTTCACGTTAAGCACTCCTCATGTCGTCGAATCAATGGTGTTCGGAGGTGACGTTTATTCCTGCCGCAGCGGCAAGGCGTGTTTTGTTTTGTTGACGTGCAATTGGCCGCGGATATCAGAAGCAAATGCAGTGCCGCGAGTTCTTCGCTCGTTGGGTCATGGCTGGACGGACGCCTTGACGAGCATCAGGGCCAGGACGACCACCGTGCTGATGGCGATCGGCACGGCAAACGGGATCACGCGGCGGCCGCGCGGCTGGTTCTTCGCCGCCGTTTCCCGGTCCTCGTCCACGTTCAGATAACGCCGGCGCGTAGCGGATATGCCGCGCGTGCACATGCCGCCGACCATCACCCCCGCCGCCATCACCGCGCCGATGACGGCACTGGCGCCGAAGACGATGAGAATCGTCAGCGGTCCCAGCCACACGCCCAGTGCCGCCAGCAATTTCACGTCCCCCA
>DASRJP010000389.1:0-8667 GCA_035649415.1 Pirellulaceae bacterium
GATCCAGCGGTCGTTCCAGTGCATGTCCACCTCGACGCTCGGCTCGGTGAACGGGAAGAACGACGGCCGGAAACGGACATGGACGTCCTGTCCGAGGTAGCTCGTGGCGAACATTCGCAGCACGCTCTTGAGGTGGGCCATGGTAATGCCCCGATCGACGAGCAGCCCTTCGATCTGGTGGAACATCGGATAGTGCGTCTTATCCGCCTCATCGGGGCGATAGACGCGGCCAATCGAGATCACGCGCACCGGCGGCTTCGTCTTTTCCATCACGCGGATTTGGACAGTGCTGGTTTGGCTGCGGAGGAGAAGGGGTCCGGTCGATTTGGAATTTGGGATTTGGGATTTGGGATTTTTCGCTGTCCCCTGTCCCCTGTCCCCCGTCCCCTTGGCCGCGACCTGCGCGGTGGACAAGAAAAAATTATCCAGCGGATCGCGCGCCGGATGGTCGGCCGGAATGTTGAGCGCCTCGAAGTTGTGCCACTCGTCCTCGATCTCCGGACCGTCGGCGACTGAGAATCCCAGTCGCCCCATGATGTCCTTCAGCTCCTCGATCGTCTGCGTGATCGGATGCAAATGGCCAATACGCAGCGGTTTTCCCGGCAGCGTTGGATCGAACAGCGGTCCGCTGGCCTTCTTCGCCGGTCCGCTCGCCAGCCGCGCCTGGGCTGACTGGAATGCCGACTCGATGGCCGTTTTGACTTCGTTGAACTTCTTCCCCGCGGCCGGCTTGTCCTCTTTGGCAACCCCACCCAGCTCTTTCTGCGCTTCCTTGAGCTTGCCGCTCTTGGCGCCGAGATACTCAATCCGCGCGGCTTCGAGTGCCGGCGCATCGGCGGCTGAATCGAACGCGCTAGTGGCCGCGGCCGAGAGTGCGTCAAGCTCAGCTACGAATTCGGTCAGTTGCATGGCCGCCAGGTTTTTCGAAGAAGACCAGTATATCGCCGCTCGTTCTACGGCAGGCGGGACGCCTGCCCCACCAGGGACATTCCCACCCACACCGCCAACAGACCGACAACGACGTTTGCCCCGATGTTCGCCAGCGCCAGCCCGCTGTGCCCTTTCTGCATCAGCTCCACGCTGTCCCAGCCGAATGCCGAAAAGGTGGTCAGCGCTCCCAAAAACCCGATCACCAGCCCGTATCGCAGGGCCGGTGCGACCGACGCCGACGGGTGCGCCGCCAGATATTGCCCCGCCATGCCGATCGCCAGGCATCCGAACACGTTGACCGCCAGAGTCCCCAGTGGCATTGGCTTTCCCGGCAGGCGCGCAATGGCGAGTCCGACCCCAAATCGGGCCAAGGCGCCGATTGCACCGCCGGCGGCCACCATGAGGGTCTCTTTAAGCATGGATTACGGCGGCGATCGACGCCCTAAAGGGTGCAAACGGCCACATTTATGGCGAACCGCACGCAGCGGTCGCTTGTCTGCTTCTGCCACGTGTCATAATCTAAAGAGTTTCCTCGTTTCGAGTAAGGGAGAGGACTAGTGACGACTGCCGCCGCGACCACCGACAGCCGCCTCATGACCGGGGCCGACATCCTCGTCAAGTCGCTGGTGGATCATGGCGTTGAAGTCCTGTTTGCGTATCCCGGCGGCGCCAGCATGCCGCTGCACCAGTCGCTCACCAAATACAAGGACAAGCTGCGTACGATTCTCCCGCGCCACGAGCAAGGAGGCGCGTTTGCGGCCCAGGGTTACGCTCGCTCGACTGGTCGTCCAGGCGTCTGCATGGCCACGAGCGGCCCCGGTGCGACGAATCTCGTCACCGCCATTGCCGACGCCAAGCTCGACAGCGTGCCGCTGATCGCCATCACCGGCCAGGTGGGAACAAAGGTCATCGGCACTGACGCCTTCCAGGAAACGCCGATCGTCGAGGTCTGCCGCGGCATCACCAAGCACCATTACCTGGTGACGAACGTCAACGATCTGGCGCGGGTGATGAAGGAAGCATTCTTCATTGCTACAACGGGGCGGCCGGGGCCTGTGCTGGTCGACCTGCCCAAGAATATCCAGCAGGAACAGGTCTCGCCGAACTGGGACGAGCCGATGAATCTGCCGGGCTACAACGGCAAGTTGCGCCAGGCGCATCCAGAGCAGATCAAGCAGGTCGCCGCGGCGATCAAGCTCGCCAAGCGGCCGGTGATCTATGCCGGCGGCGGCATTGTCTCTGGCAACGCGTCCGCGGAACTGCGTGAGTTCGTCAAGAAGACGGGCATCCCGGTGGCGATGACCGTGATGGGCCTGGGCGCGTATTCCGCGGACGGGCCGCTCTGCCTGGACATGCTGGGGATGCACGGCAGCGTCTATTCCAACTGGGCGGTGCGCGACTGCGACCTCTTGATCGCACTGGGCGTGCGGTTTGACGACCGCGTGACCGGAAAGCTGGAAGCTTTCGCCAAGCACGCCAAGATCATCCACATCGACGTCGATCCGTCGGAGCTGAACAAGAATAAGGAAGCCCACTTCCCGATTTGCAGCGACGTGAAGTACGCGCTGGCCGAGCTGAACAAGATCGTCGAGCGGCCGGCCGACATCTCCGCGTGGGCGAGCACCTGCCTGGACTGGAAAAAGGCCAATCCGTTCAAGTTCGACCAGAACTTCGGCGGCATCTTGCAGCAGCATGCGATTGCCGAGCTGTCGCGGCTCTCGGCCAGCCGCAAGACCTACGTCTCCGTCGGCGTCGGCCAGCATCAGATGTGGTCAGCCCAGTTCTTCAAATTCCGCCACCCCAAGACGTTTCTCTCCTCCAGCGGCCTGGGGACGATGGGCTTCGGCCTGCCGGCCGCGATGGGCGTGCAAGCGGCGCATCCCGACGCACTCGTGATCGACATCGACGGCGACGGCAGCTTTCAGATGAATATCCAGGAGATGGCCACCTGCTACTGCGAGAACCTGCCCGTGAAGGTGCTGCTGCTCGACAATCAGCACCTGGGGATGGTCGTGCAGTGGGAGGACCGGTTTCACGAAGGAAACCGGGCCCACACCTACCTCGGGCCGGTGCACCACGCGGAAGCGACCGGGAAGGGGGACAACCACTTCGTCACCGAGCGCTATCCCGACTTCGTCACCATCGCCAAAGGTTATAGCTGGGGCGCCGCGACGATTCGCGAGAAGGCGGATTTGGTGCCGGCCCTGGAAGAGATGATTGACTACGACGGACCGTACCTCCTCAACGTCCAGGTCCCCTACGTCGAGCACGTGCTGCCGATGATCCCGTCGGGCCGGACAGTGGATGACATGATTGTGGAGTAGGGAATGGAAATGTAGCGCACTCGCTCCCCGAATGCGCGTCGAGCAGCAAGCGAACGACGACTCGCTAGCGATGGCAACCGCCAGCCGCGTGATATGATGCGGCTGCATTTACCTGCTTGGAATTCAAGCGTGTCATCCGAGTCGAAGCCGACTGCGAATTCCGCAACCTGGCGCGCCGGCGCAGTGCTCCGAATGCTCGCAGCCGCCGTGGTCATGGCCCTGTTCGTGGCGGCGATTGTCTGGCCATGGCTCGGGGAAACAGATAATCCGCGGCCTCCTACTCCGCCGGCAGCCAAGTCCAGCCCCTGGCGCGAAGCGACGTGGGAAGGCCCGGACCGCCCGGCTCCGGCTGTGACGCTGGCGCAGCTCCAGCACAACGATCCGCAGCTCAGCGCGCGGCTGCTGCGCTTCGACGCCAAGGCCCGCGAGCTGGCCCCCAGCTCGTGGTTCCACGTTCCCTACACCCCGCGCGGGAACTACATCAAGGCGGCCTGGTCCACGCATGTGCGCGAAAAGGGCCAGATCGGCTGGTTGCAGCCGCTCCCGCCAGCCGGCGAGGCTCGGTTCATTTCCGTCGGCACGCTGTGTTACCCCCAGTCGCCGCGAGCCGTCTTTGGCATCGAGCTCGAGGCGGAGTATGTGCCGGCGGGAAGCGGCTGGGCGGCCCGCGTCTCGTATCACGACGACGCCGGCGCCCGCATTTACGGCCGATCAGCCAGCGTCATCTTCTACCACCGCGGGCAGAACTACGACGACGGCATCATCATCACCCTGCCGCCCGACAAGATCCCGCAGACGCTGGCCACGGCGGAGAGCCTGCGGGACTTCGCCATCGCCCGCATCGAGGAGCAGCGAAAAACGTATGAGGAACAGCTCGCTGCGGACAAAATTCTCCACACCGAGCATGACATGAAGCAGTATCGCGGCGACGGCATTCCTCCCCCCACGATTTCGCGCCTGTACACAGCCGCCGAAAAACAGAAACTGCAAAGCGAGCGCCGCGCCAAGGACGAGGCCACGATCGAGGCGCTGCGCGAACACGGCCAGGAAATGTACGACGCTATGACGCGCGCTTTCCCGCTGCACGAATGCTGGTAGTCGGCGCGTGCCGGCTTTGAGGCGGCGATCGCCCGATTCGGTGCAGCCTGACCGCTACGGTGCGAGCACCGAATAGTAGATCTTCTCCCGCTGCTGCGGGTCGTTGCCGAAGACGGTCCGCATCATGTCTTTGTCGGGCTCGACCCGCCACACCTCCTTGCCGCCATGCTGCGCGGTCAGCGTGACGAAGTGAAAGCGGGCAAAGGCGTACTCCCACCGCAGGACCTCGCCATTCTTCCGCGCCTCCAGGAGCAAGAGGGCTTCGGGGTCGGTCGCAATCGCATAGGCGAAGATGGCTCCGTCCACCGCTGGTCCGCTCGTTGGCTCGTAGCGCAGCAGGGGCTGCGTCATCAGCCGCAGTTCGGACTTTTCTTCCTTCAGATCGACGATGGTCAGAGAAAACTGCCGGGCCAGGGACCGCATCTGCGTCAACCGGCGGCGCGCGTCCTCGGCGGGTGGCTCGGCCGCCGGCACCGGAGCGAACTTCACGCCGGCCGACTTGGGGGACCAGATCAGCCGCGACTGATACTCGGCAGTCAGTGGCTGGTCGCTCAGGGAGTGGAAGGCGTGCTTGCGGAGGATCATGTCCCGGCGGCGGTCGAGGTACGTGAAAACACTGCCGATGACTTCGGGACGTCCATCCTTGAGCCACACGAACACAGCTCCGTCCTCACCATTGCGGGCCGGATTGCCCCAGTGCAAGAGCGGCCGCTCTGCCAGCTCGAGTGCCAACGGTTTGGCGCCTGACATGCTAATCGCATAGTCTCGCACGTCGCGCTGAAAGTCCGACAGGGCCGAGGCCGCCGCGCCGGGCGGCTCGGCCGCTGGCTTATTCTCCTGCACAGCGGGGACCTGTCCCAGAATAACGCCGGCCAATAGCCAGGCGGCAGGTGCAGACATGGGTGCGGCTCCGAGCGAAACGGGGAACGCAAAGTCGCACCCATTCTAACGCCACACGCCAGTCAATCAAGACATTTTGTCTAAAATGCCGGTTGGCATGCGTGAATAGAAAGTAGCCGCGGATTCGCGCGGATGACACGGATCGCAGCAAAGCGATCCGCGGAAATCCGGGCAATCCGCGGCTCAATGAATCCGACGTCCATCGCTGCGGGGCGGCCTACTCCTTCTTCCCGGCGCCTGCCACCAGCGTGACCGGCTGGCCTTCAAACAGCAGCTTCGACTTGAGCTCAAACCCCTTGTCGAGCGCCTTGTACTCAAACGGGCCGTCCCCGTAGGGATCCTTGATCTCTTTCAGCTTCGCCGGTCCGTCCTGAGCGACGGCAATCGCGGCAAAGAGCAGAGCGAAGCGGGCCTTGTGACGATGGTCTTTTGCCAGGACCTGATCGATCGCCGGCAGGAGTAATCCCACCACGGGATTGGCCCCCTTGGCTTGCTCTCGGAACTTCGGATAGCGGGCATCGAACTCGGCCTTGGGAAGTGCGGCAATGCCGGCCAGCTCGTCGTACACCGGCACTACCTCCTCCATCCGCTTCAGGATCTCGTCGAATTTGTCCATCTTGGCCAGCGCGTCGGCATCCTTGGCCCCGTCGATGAACTTCTTCCACAGCTCCAGGCCAGCGCCCGCCTTTCCCTTTTCCTCCTTCTTGAGCGTGTCGATTGCCCATTGGCACATGTACTTTTTCTCCACCAAAATCGTTTGCGACAGCGTGGCCGCAGGCGGCAGGGCCTCGAACATTGCCATCGCCTGCGGATAAGGCGCCTTGTGCTCGAGCAAATACGGCGCGGTCAGGTCGATCGCCAGGTCTTCAATCAGGAGACCCACCAGCCGGGCGATGAGCACCGGCTCGCGGCCGACGTGCCGGCCGAGCGTGACGATCGCCTGGGCATCGTTGCGCCCCACCTTCCAGTTCCCGCGCTCGAATTCATACCGGCCCCGCAGTGCCGCCAGCCGCGCCAGATCGCGGGCCCGGCTCATGTGCGGCATCAGCATTCCCATTCCGTCGTCGTACTTCAGCCCCCATTCGCAATTGGCCATTGCCGCCCCGCGGTGCAGAAACATCAGGCTCGTGCGTGAATTTTCCACGAGCTTCATGACCTGCGGATCGTCCAGCGAAACGGTGGTCCACTTCCCCACCAGTTCCTCCTGCTCCTTGTCGAGCGTCGGCATCAGCGCGAACGCCTGCCAGTACTGGAGAGCCGCGTTGCCGGCAGTATGGGGATCGGAATCGGGAATCTGAGCCTGGGCCAGCGGAGAAAGCAGCAAGCATATCGGCACGAGTGCCGCGAATATCAAGCGAGACATCAAAGTCCTCCGAGATGAGAGTTCTGGTTCATCGTTACAGCACCAAAACCGCGGGTTTGTTCGTTGTCGCCAGGGGGCGGCGCCAGCCTGGCGTGTTTGTCGAGCAATTGATCGAGCGCGGCAGGCGACGCCAGCGCGGAGCG
Source organism: Pirellulaceae bacterium (assembly GCA_035649415.1). Classification (GTDB taxonomy): domain Bacteria; phylum Planctomycetota; class Planctomycetia; order Pirellulales; family Pirellulaceae; genus DATKDU01. Next base: position 6,759 of record DASRJP010000389.1, read on the forward strand.
ATAGGTCCAGACGCTGGGGAGCGCATCGTCAAACGCCAGCAGCGGCGGCGGCGATGCGAGCGGCATTTCTACTTCTGGCGTACGCTCACGGCCGCGCCAGATAGCGACGGCGACGAGCAGCGCGGCTGCAACAGCAGCCAGTGCGAACCAATAGTATGTAGTAGGCACACTCCGTGTGCCGTTTGCCCGTTTGCGAGGAACGGACGACCTCTCCGCGTGCAGCCGCTTTCCAATCCTTTCCGCAAGCTCCCCACTCGGCTCTACCGGCCGCAGCGCCCCCAGCTCCGCCTCCAAAGGATCGAATTCGTTATTCATGGGATCGGCTCCTCAGCCAGGACGCCGCGCAGCTTCGCCAGGGCGTAGCGGTAACGGGAGGAAACAGTATTCACCGGTGCATCGAGTGCCGCGGCAATCTGCGGGAAGGACAGCCCGCCCCAGATGCGCATCACGAGCACTTCGGCCTGATCGCCAGGCAGCTCGCGCAGGGCCGCCTCGATGGCCGCCCGCCGCTCAGTTTCTTCGAGCGGGCCGGAAAACAGCGGCTCGGCTTCGGGCCGCGCCGTGGCCATTTCCCGCCGCAGTTGGCGCTGGCGGCCGCGGTGGGCATCGAGCGCACAGTGCTTCACGCAGGCGTAGAGGTATGGGACCGGCTCGGCAATCCGCTCGCGGGATCGCCAAAAGCGGATGAACGCCTCCTGCACCACGTCTTCCGCATCAGCCCGGCTAACGACCCATTGCCGGGCCAAAAGCACGAGCGCCGCACCGTGCTCCCGGAGCCAGGCCATCCACGGATCGCCATTTAGGCTCATGCGTCATCCCCGCCAGCGAAAGGCTTGCCAGCTGCCTCCTGCCATTATGACGCCGCCGGGGAGGAAAACCGCTTAACGCTCGTCTCGAAATGAGCGCAATAGCAGCCCACCAACGGCCAGAACATAGCCCGGAACCATAAGGAGAAGGCCCACGAGGACCGTAACAAGTGCCGTCGATACCCCTTCAGCCACCGCTGCTGGTTTGGGTCGCACATCACTCGCAGCGATCACCATGTAGGACATCATGATCCCGTCGATGGTTCCTAAAATCCCGACCACAAACGGCAACGGCACGAGCAGTACGACCGCTGCTCCCGCTGCCCAGCCCCGCCCGCGAATGACCAGCACCAGGATCAGTACAAATGCCAAGAGGGCGGCAAGCGGCAGTAGGAACGTGTACCTTACACCGAGAGCGCTGAAAAACCACAAGAGGAACGACTGGCGCGCTGGCTCGGCCATTTCGGATTCCATAAAGTTTGCTCCAAGATGGGGTCCACCGGTGAATGCCAATTAACGAAACCCTTGGCGGATTTTAAACAGCGCAAAAAGGTACTGCGACTGGAACAGGCAAAGACAACAAATGCGATAATGCTGGGCAGGGTTTACGGGTCGACGACTCCTACAGCATCCGCCGGATCGCCACAAATCCGCTGGCCATCTTGATGGCCAGCACGCAGGTAAAGCCGAGCAGCACCAAGTCCATCCGGCCGGGGAGCAGGTACAGGTCCACTGCGATCCAGCCATAGACCCACAGCCGCGGACGGATCAGCCACGAGTAAGGAACCCCCAGGGCGTTGCGGACCATGGCGAAAGCCACGACCATCGCGTAGACAAACAGGTACAGCGCCCCGACCCAGCCGCTGACCGCCGGCTGCGGCGCGGTCATCAGCGCGATCGTACTGGCCGTCACGACGATCTGGTCGGCAAGCGTGTCGGTGAACGAGCCGCGGCGGGAGGCAACCCCCAGGTGCCGCGCCAGCGGGCCGTCAAAGCCGTCGAGGATCACGTGGGCCAGCAGTGCCGCCAGGGCGGCCGGCCGGCACCACCAGGGACTGCCCGGCCACAAATACAAGGGGCAAAACGCCAGCCCGCATACGAGC
>DASRJP010000390.1:0-4634 GCA_035649415.1 Pirellulaceae bacterium
TATTGCTCCCCTTCTCCACCGTCTTGAACCGAAATAGCACCATGCTCCGCCCCTGAAGCTTGTACGGCACTTTGGGCTTGTGCGGCACGATTTCGATGTTGCCGTCGGACGTGTCAAACAGTCGATCCAGTTTGGCAGGCATCCGCGGACCGTGTGGCAGCGTGAAATCGATCGGCTCGTGGTGCGCGTTGAGCAGAATGATCAGCGAGTCTCCCTCCTCCGGCCGCCCCTGTGAATCCACTTGTCCGAATTTGCCTAGGAGCCCCATGCCGATGCATCTGACAAAGCCGGCGTTCCATGCCTCGTCGCTCATCTCCTGGCCGCTGGGTTCCAGCCAGTAGATGTCCTTGAGAAAGCCGCCGCGGATCGGCTGGCCGCGGAAGAAGTGCCGCCGGTTCAGGACCGGCTGCTCCTTGACGATTTCGATCAGACGGCGGGTGAAGTCGAGGAGTTTTTGCTTGTTGCCGCCGGAAGGGTCGGGATTTCCCTCGCCAACGCTTGGGGTTGCTGTGCCGGGGGCTCCCTCGCTTGCGCTGCGGGTTGGTGAGCTGGAAAGATTGGAAGCCTGTCCTACGTTGACGCCGTCCCAGTTCAGCCACGACAGCTCGTTGTCCTGCGAGTAGAGATTGTTGTTCCCCATCCCGCTGTGGCCAATCTCGTCCCCGGCCAGGATCATCGGCACTCCCTGCGACACCAGCAGCGTCGCCAGGAAATTCCGCTTCTGCCGCTCGCGGATTTCGTTGATCGCCTTGTCGTCGGTCGGTCCTTCCGCGCCGCAGTTCCAACTATTGTTGTCATTTGCTCCGTCTCGGTTTCCTTCGCCGTTGGCCTCGTTGTGCTTTTCGTTGTAACTCACCAGATCGTGGAGCGTGAAACCGTCGTGGCAGGTGACGAAGTTGATGCTGGCGCTCGGCCGGCGGCCGTCATCCTGATAAAGGTCGCTCGAGCCAGACAGCCGCGTGGCCAGCTCATTTACCGTCCCGCCGTCCCCCTTCCAGAACTTCCGCACGCAGTCGCGATAGCGGCCGTTCCATTCCGTCCAGATCACCGGGAACTGGCCCACCATGTAGCCCCCAGGGCCGACGTCCCACGGCTCGGCAATCAGCTTCACCTGGGACAGCACCGGGTCCTGATGAATTGCGTTGAAGAACACGCCGAGCTGATCGACGTCGCGGACGCTGCGGGCCAGAGTCGCCGCCAGATCGAAACGAAACCCATCGACGTGCATCTCCTGCACCCAGTAGCGGAGGCTGTCCATCACGAGCTGGAGCATCCGCGGCTGGCGGAGATCGGGCGTATTGCCGCAGCCCGTGAAGTCCATGTAGTAGCGCGGATCTTCGGGGCTGAGGTTGTAGTACGACCGATTGTCGATGCCGCGGAGCGACAGCGTCGGGCCGAGGTGGCTGCCTTCGCAGGTGTGGTTGTAGACCACGTCGAGGATGATCTCGATGCCGGCGGAATGGAGCGTGCGGACCATGCTCTTGAACTCGTTGACGACGTCCTCCAGGTGCGGCTCGGACGAATAGCGCGGATCGGGGGCGAAGAAGCCCAGCGTGTTGTAGCCCCAGTAATTGACGCGCCCCTGATCGACGAGAAACCGCTCGTCGGCGTGGAAGTGCACGGGCAACAGCTCAACGGCAGTGATCCCCAGCTTTGTCAGGTACTCGATGGCCGGCGCGCTGGCCAGGCCGGCATATGTCCCGCGCTCTTTCTCGGCCACGCCCGGCATCAGCCTGGTGAAACCTTTGACATGCAGCTCGTAGACGATCGTCCGCTCCCAGGGAGTGTCGAGATGCTTGTCGTCCCCCCACGTGAAGGCATTGTCATGGACCATGGCCAGCGGGGCGAAGGCGGCACTGTCGCGGTCGTCGAACGAGAAATCCTGCTTCTCGTCCCCGACCTTGTAGCCGAACAGCGAATCGTCCCACTTCATCGACCGGCCGATCGCGCGGGCGTAAGGGTCCAGGAGCAGCTTGTGCGAATTGAAGCGATGGCCGTGCCGAGGCTCATAGGGGCCGTGCACGCGATAGCCATAGAGCTGCCCCGGCTTGAGGTCGGGAAACGACGCATGCCAGACGTTGAACGTCTTTTGCGGCAGCGCGATGCACTCGGTTTCTTTCGTCGCCTCTGGCGAGTCGAACAGGCACACCTCGACTGTGTCGGCATGCTGAGAAAAGAGAGCGAAATTGACGCCGGAGCCATCCCACGTAGCCCCGAGTGGATAAGGATGGCCGGGCCAAACGCGCATGGTGCTGCTCTCCGCGGAAAGATCGAACGCGCTAAAGACAGCGCATTATTGCCGTGCTGCCAGCCGCGGGGCAACTGGCTCGATCACGTTGGTCTGCCGCACAGCGGCAGACAAAAAACCGCGGCGGGAGCCGTGCCAACCCAGGGCAGCTCCCGCCGCGGCAAAAGGCGCTTGCACCTGGCCGGGCACAAGCGCGTGGAAGACTCCGTCCCAAGCTCTGCTTGGGACGGAACTGGCCGAAGCTCTGCTTCGCGAGCCTCCGCTTGCCGACGGCTGGGAAGCGGAGCTTCCATGTTATGTGGTCCCAAGCGGAGCTTGGGACCGAGTGGGGGCACGGTGCTACGGCAGCGCCGGCAGCGGCTGGCCATCCTGCGGCGTGATGAGGAGCTTCAGCGTCTTGGGTTCGAATTTCGGCGACAAAAACCGCGTCGCCCCGTCGCACATGCCGACGGTAAAGCCGTCCTTGAAAAAGCCGCCGAGCGCCGGCGGATCTTTCTCGGGATCGAACAGGATGTCCTCCGGCTTGGTCCAGGGAATTTCCCGCTTGGCCTCGACAGTCATCAGCGTGTTGGAAGTGCCGTCGATGATTTCCGCGAAGCCCGTCCCGATCTTGCGGCTGAACGCGGTCGGCAGGCCGCCTACCGGCGATTCGATCCCGCCACCGGGTAGAACTTTCGTGTCCAGCAGCCTGGCCGGCGTCAGCACGTAATAGGCCGAGCTGGTCGAGTCCTGCTTGTCCATCGGGTGCCGGAAGACGGCAGGCATTTTCGCCAGGACTTTCTTGTTGGCCTCGCTGTCCCATGGCTCGTCGAATTGGTAGGCGTTGTAGAGCTCCGTCTGATCCAAAAACGGCAGCAGCGCCACGCGCCAGCTATGGGGCACTTTGCCTTTGCCGTCCTTGCCGTAGATCACCGGCGGCGGGAGCGTCTTGTACTAGTCGTGCCAGGAGTGCATGGCGATCGCAATCTGCCTCATGTTATTGGCCGACTGGGCCTTCTGAGCCGAGCTGCGGGCCTGGCCGATCGCTCCGAGCAGGCCGACCGCCGCCGGCGCCTTGGCGTCAGGAATCTCGGTGCTCGTCTGCGCCACGACCAGCGTCTCGTTCTGTTCGATCTTGACCGTCTTCAGCAGTCCTTCGGCCGTGTCGAAGATCATGGTGGCAAATGCCGGGATGTCCTTCTCCCGCTCGCGGCTGGTGCGCATCATGTTGCGGGCCAGCGTGGCGGCAGCCTTGGTCGTGTCGGCGACGTTTTCGGCCAGCTTGGCGTCGTTGCAGGTGGCCACGGCGCGGAGATGGACCGTCTTGCCTTCCACGATGACGCCGGCCGCGACAAACTCGCTGTCGGTCCAGAGTGGAGCAACGGCCCCCAACTCCGGCGGCACTTCCCCGCGCGGCGGACCGCTCTTGGCGAATTCGTCGCGAATCGTCTGCATGTCGATCGCTGCGACGATCGCCCCTTTGCTCACTTTCGCCCAGGCGTCGCCCGCGGCGATCTCGGGCTTTCCCTTGCGGCGGCTGGCGACGTACTTGGCCAGTACGTCGTCCTCGCCCAGCAGGATCGTCTTGTCGTTCGGCTGGTCGTAGGCCATGAACCGCGACGGCGCGCCCGCCGGGCTTGGAAGCTTCTTGGGGTCGCCCACTACCGCGCCGGCTTTGGTAATTTCTTCGATCGTTGTGGCCTTGCCGAACTGCAGCACCACGACGCCGTCGCTGTTCCAATCATCGGGCTCGACGCCCGCGGAACCAACGAGCGTTACCTGGTCGAGCCCTTCCAGCATGAGCAACTTGAGGATCGGGGGGCCGTCCGCGCTGGCCTCGGCCAGCGCCTTGCGGATCGATTCGTTGGCCAGCACCTGGGCGGGCCGGATCGCCAATAGCATCTTGGCATCGTTGGTGACGTGGGTCAGGTCGATGCCGCCAGCGGCGTTGTCCGCGCCGCCCGCCTGCCCTTGTGCCGCCGCCTGGTTGTCAAACGGGGAAGTGACCGGCCCGCCGCGCAGGCCGGCAATCAGGGCCGCGCCGACGACCAGCGCGCCGACTGCGGCCCAGCGGAGCGCCCAGCCAGGCCGCGGCGCTTTGGTAACAGGTTTCGCATCCCGGAGCATTTCAATTCTCCTCAGGAAAGTGCCTTGGGTCGGCAAAAAGGTATGGGCCGGCCAGCCCAACGATCGCTCCGAGGTGTGGAGCGCAAGTTCCGCCAGTGACTGCAAATAATTCCGCTTGCCGCCGGACAGCTCGGCAGCGGTCGCGTCCGCCGCCAGCTCTTGCTCCAGCCGCAGCCGCGCAGCGAGCCAGTGCACGAGCGGATGGTAGAAGTGAATCGCCAAACTCATCTGCGCCAGGACGCAGGCCAGGTAATCGCCGCGGGCGACGTGCGCCAGCTCG
>DASRJP010000391.1:0-24371 GCA_035649415.1 Pirellulaceae bacterium
GCCTGCCCGAAGAACGGATTGCGTTCGTCGTTTTGCGTCTGCGTTAACCAGAAGAACAGAGCTTCCGACTGGCTCAGACGCGGAGCCACCTGGGCATAGAAGTTCCGCTTCTCGTCGAGCGTCATCTTGGGATAACACTTCCGCAAGTGCCGCTCGCAAATCGAATTGAACGGATTGGACAGATACAGGCTGTTGCCCGTCATCGGATCCAATTCTCCCATGCTGGGCGGATAGTCCCCTTTTTCCTGCTTGTACTTTTCGATGGCCTTTTCGAGCTCCGCAATCTCGATCGCCATCGTCGTGTTGCGGGCGGAGCTGACGGCAATTGCCGCCGCAGGTATCAGCAGGCCCACCAGCACCACGATGATGCCGATGACAACCAGCATCTCGACGAGCGTGAAGCCGTGGCGGCGTGTGTGGCGTTTCATGACAAGCCTCTGCTGCGAATTTGAGTTCCGAGTTGGTTGCCTTCTGACCTCTGGCCTCTGCCTCCGCCAGCTAAACAAACTATTTGCTCAAGCCCTGGATCAACGCGATCAGCGGCAGGAATAACGCGATGACGATAAAGCCGACCGCACCACCCAAAAAGCAGATCAACAATGGCTCGATGAGCTTCATCAGGCCGTCGGTCAGCGTGGTCACTTCCTCGTCGAAGACGTCAGCCACTTTGTAAAGCATCGTGTCCAGTTCGCCCGTCTCTTCGCCCACGTCCACCATGTTCACCACCAGGTCGTCGGCCACGCGATGGGTCATGCACAGCAGGTACCAGAGGATGCCCAGCACTCCCAAACCGAACGCGGCGCCAATCAGCGGCATCGGCCCACCCATCACCTTGGCCAGCCCGGGCATAGCCAGCAGGACCAGCGGCCCAGTGGCCCCGAGCATGAACCACAGGAAGGCGGTGACCGGATGGAATCCCATCCGCGAAAACTGCTTCATCGGTTTGGCGATCGTTTCCCCTTCCCGAATAGCGTCCGAGACCTTGCCGTACATCCGCTCGAACATGGCATTGCCGGCCGTTTCGCGGGTGATGTTCAGTCCTTCGAGGATGGGAACGCCGCTGGCCACGAGGGTGCCCAGCGTGCGCGTGGTGCGAGCCATGGTGTTTTTTTCCAGCAGCATGCCGATGACCGGCCATTTGAGTATGAACATATCCCACCCCATACGCCCGTGTCTGAACTTGCGAAGGAGTTTGACGAACACCCACAGGATCACGGGGATGAGCGGGATCGAGTACCAGCCGGCAGTGACCACCCAGCGGGAGATGTTGATCAGGACCACGGTCATTGCGGGCAGCGGCAATTCAAACTCCTGGAACATCTTGTCGAAGACCGGGACGATCCGCAGCATGATGAAGGTCAAGATGATCACCGCCACGAGGACGACGACGACCGGGTAGATCATCGCGCCTTTGACTTTGCGTTTGAGCGATTCGGACCGTTCGAGGAATTCGCTGAGGCGGCGGAGAATGACTTCCAGGGCGCCGCCGGCCTCGCCCGCTTTGATCATGTTGATGTACAGGCGGTTGAAGACCTTGGGGCTCTTGGCCATGGCTTCGGAGAGCGTGGCGCCGGCCTCGATCTCGTCGCCAACGTCGCCGATGGCGTTTTTCAGACGGCCTGGCTTGCACTGCCCCTCGAGAATGCGGAGGCTGCGAAGGATCGGCAGACCGGCGTCCTGGAGGATGGAGAGTTGCTTGGTGAATAAGGCCAGTTGCCTGCTGCCGGCGCCGCCAAAGGCGAAGCTGCGGCGTTTTTTGCCACCCGGGCCGCGGGCGGCAGCGGCCGCCTTCTTCACGGCGATCTTGGTGACGAAGTAGCCCATCTGGCGAATCGTCTGCTGGGCTTCTTCCTCCGACGCGGCGTCGATCTGGTCCTTGATTTCCTGACCAGTCGCGTCCATCGCTTCGAATTGATAGGTCGGCATACGCTTTGTCCTCAAACGATTTCAGATTTCAGATTGATGAGTAAAACTTGAAATCTGAAATTTGAAATCTCATTACGCCTCAAGGATCGTTTCCCGCACCACTTCGTCGAGCGTCGTCGTGCCCTCGTGGGCAAACGACAATCCCGCGTCGCGCAGCCCCACCATGCCGAAGCCCTGGGCCGCCTTGCGCAGGTCGTCGATCGGCACGTTGCGCATCACCATGTCGCGCAGCACGTCGTTCATGATCATCAGCTCGAACAACCCCACGCGTCCCTTGTACCCGGTGTTGTTGCACACCTCGCAGCCGCGGCCGTGAAAAAACTTCCGCCCGTTGAGCTGGCTCGGCTTGAGCCCGATGTCCAGCAGCAGCTCTTCCGAGGGCTCGACTTCCTCGCGGCACTGGCTGCAAACCCGCCGCACCAGCCGCTGCGCCAGGATCGCCTCAACCGTCGCCGTGATCAGGAACGTGGGAACCCCCATGTCCTTGAGGCGCGTGACCGTGGTCGGCGCGTCGTTGGTGTGCAGCGTGCTGAACACCAGGTGCCCGGTGAGCGAAGCCTGCACCGCAATCTCGGCCGTCTCGTAATCGCGGATCTCTCCCACCAGGATGATGTCCGGGTCCTGCCGCAAAATGGCCCGCAGACACTTCGCAAAGGTGACGTCAATATCCGGATCGATCGGAATCTGTATGATGCCGTCGATGTCGTACTCGACCGGGTCCTCGGTGGTGATCAGCTTGTCTTCGATGTTGTTCAGCTCGCTGAGTGCCGAGTAGAGCGTGGTGGTCTTGCCCGAGCCCGTCGGTCCCGTCACCAGCACGATGCCGTTGGGGCGGCTGATGATTTCGCGGAACACTTTCAGGGTGGGAGGATCCATTCCCACCTTGTTGAGGTTCAGCGACACGACGGAGCGGTCCAAAACTCGCATCACGACGCTTTCGCCGAACATGGTCGGAAGCACGCTCACGCGCAAATCGACTGGGTGGCCGCCGACCGTCAGCTCGATGCGGCCGTCCTGCGGCAAACGCCGCTCGGCAATGTCGAGGTTGGCCATCACCTTGATGCGGGTGGTGATGGCAAACGCCAGGTGGCGCGGCGGCGGAACCATCTCGAACAAAACGCCGTCGGCTTTGATGCGGATGCGGAATTCGTCCTCGAACGGCTCGAAATGGACGTCGCTGGCGTGGTCCTTGATGGCCAGCAGGAGCACCATATTGAGGAGCTTTCGCACCGGGGCGCTGTCGGCCAGGGCCTCGACGCTGGTCAAGTCGATAGCGCCGGCGCTGGCTTCCAGGGCCTGAATCTGCTTTTTCAGGTCGGCGTCCTCGTTCAGCTCGTCGACGATCGATTCGATCGTGTCCTTGTCGGATGAAAAGTGCTTTTCCAGCGCCTTTTTGATGTCTCCCTCGGTAGCGATCACCATGCGGATGTCGTATCCCAGCATCGAGCGGAGTTCATCCTGGGTCATGATGTTCTGCGGATCACAGGTGGCCACCGTCAACCGGTTCCCCTCGAAGGCCACCGGCACAACGCGGTACAGTTGCGCCATCGATTCGGTAATCCGGTTGAGCACGTCCTGCGGCAGCGTCAACTCTGCCAGGTCGATGACTTGCAGCCCCATCTGCTCCGACAAAGCATGGGAAAGCTGCTCCTCCGTGAGCATGTTCATTTCCTGAGCGATCTTTCCCAGAAGCGTGCCGGGCCGGTTCGACTGCTCCTCCAGCAGCATCTCGAGCTGCTCGTCGGAGATGAATCCCAGATCGACAAAAATCTGACCGATGCGACGAATGGCCATGGGAGAGGGATCAGGAGTCAGGTGTCTGGTGTCAGGGATCAGTGCGCTGCTTCGCCGGGGCGGCCGTAGTTCAGTTGTTTGCGCTGGGGGCTGCCGTCCGAACCGCCAGCGCCGTCTCCGCGGGCCATCGGATCGTCAGGCGCCGCACCGCCGGCCGGCAATTCCTCCTGAATGCCGCGCTGGTAATTGACGATTCGCTTGGCCAACTCGTCCGGATTGTGCGCCTTGGCCAGCACTTCCTCGAGGATCACCTTCTCCTCTTTCCACAACCGGAACAGGTGGTCATCCAGAAGCTGCATGCCGTACTTAGCGCCGGTCTGAATCGCTGAGTTGATGCGGAAAGTCTTGTTTTCGCGGATCAGGTTGGCGATGCCGGGGTTGATGATCAGAACCTCATAGGCCGCCAGCCGGCCGCCGCCGATTTTTGGCAGCAGCGTTTGGGCGAGCACCGCGATAAGCGCCGTGGAGAGCTGCGTGCGAATCTGGTCCTGGAGGTTACCAGGGAAGGCATCGATCATGCGGTTGATCGTCCCCTGGCAGCTATTCGTGTGCAGCGTGCCGAAGACGACGTGCCCCGTTTCGGCGGCCGTGATTGCGGCCTGAATCGTTTCCAGGTCGCGCATTTCGCCGACGAGGATCACGTCCGGATCCTGGCGCAATGCGCGGCGGAGGGCTTCGGAGAACGACGGCACATCGACGCCGATCTCGCGCTGATTGATCGTGGACTTCTTGTGGTAGTGGTAGAACTCGATCGGGTCCTCGATGGTGATGATGTGGTGATCGACGTTCTCGTTGATGTAATTGACGAGCGTGGCCAGCGTGGTGGTCTTGCCGGAACCGGTCGGTCCGGTGACAAGAAACAGACCGCGCGGCCGCATCACCACCTTGAGCAGCACCTCCGGCAGGGCGAGCTGCGCCGGCGTGAGCATGTTGTTGGGAATCTGCCGCAGCACCATCGACACGAAGCCGCGCTGCTTGAAGATTGAAACGCGGAAGCGCGCCAGATCGCCGAAGGCGAAACCGAAGTCGGCACTCCCCTTCTCCTGGAGTTCGCGCTGCGACCGCTCGGGAGCGATGCTCTTCATCAGCGCCACGGTGTCGTCCGGCTCGAGGACCTTGGTTTCCAACTTGCGGAGACGTCCGTGGAGGCGGAAAACCGGTGGCTGACCCACGACGATATGAATGTCGCTGGCCCCCTGCTTCACGCAGGCTTGCAGCAGTTTGTCGATCAGAATGGACATGATCAGCGCGCCTAGCACTCGTTGCGCAGCCTAAACGGCCGCAACGGGTGCGGAAAAACTATCCTTGACTGCCTATCTCGTCCCCCCCAGCTGGTTGGCAGAAGGGATCGTGAACTCTGTTCCGCAGGTCGGGCCAGCGAGGTATGAGACCATCAATTGGAATTTCGCTGATGATGAATGCTTACCCCGACCATCTGATCAACGCGCTGCCTCAAATCACCCTGATTATCTCAGCGCCCGAGCAGAAACACCAATCGCGGGTCACTTTTTACCTTTCAAGTGCGCTCAACCGTCCCCAGTCGCCGGTTCTTCGCCTCGCGACTATTTCTTCCGATCAGGCAATCACGTCCTGCTCCGTGCGCTTGGCGTTTCGATAAACTTCTTCCAGCGTCGTAATTCCCTTGAGCACCTTCTGAATGCCGTCCATGTAGAGCGTGCGCATTCCCTGTTTGATCGCGATTTCGCGGATATCAACCGATGACTGGTTCTGAAAGATCATCTCCCGAATCTTGGCGTTAATGAGCATCAATTCGAAAATTCCCAGCCGACCACGATAGCCGCTTTTGGAGCAGTGGCCGCACCCCTTGCCCTTTAAAAAGGTCGCCTTGGCGGCTGTCTTGGCTGGAATGCCAGCATCCTGAAGGATGCTCTCGCCGAGCTGGATTTGATGCCGGCACCGGGGGCAGATAACCCGCACGAGACGCTGCGCGAGCACAGCAATCACGCTACTTGCAACCAGGTAATTGGGAACTCGCATGTCGACCATGCGCGTTACAGCGCTGGGCGCATCGTTCGTATGTAGTGTACTAAAAACTAAGTGTCCAGTCAAAGATGCCTGGATTCCCATCGAGGCCGTTTCTTGGTCCCGCATTTCGCCAACGAGGATGATGTTGGGAGCCTGCCGTAACATGGCCCGAATGATGCGGGCAAAATCCAGTCCAATACTATGCTTTACTTCGACCTGGTTGATTCCAGGCAGGTAATACTCGACCGGATCTTCGGCTGTGATAATCTTCCGGTCGGGTCGGTTCAGGGCGTTAAGCGCTGCGTACAGGGTCGTGGTCTTTCCCGACCCGGTTGGTCCCGTCACCAGAATGATCCCGTTGGGACGACGGATAAGTGTAGAAAACTGCTGGAAATTCTCCTCGGAAAGGCCTAACTGACGAACGCCGACCCGGATGTTGTCCTTGTCCAGGATCCGCATTACCACCGACTGGCCGTGGTTGGTGGGGATCACGCTCACCCGCAAATCCAGGTCCTTCTCCCCGGCCGTAATCTTAATCCGGCCGTCCTGGGGACGTCGTCGCTCAGCAATATCCAGCTTGGCCAGGATTTTGACGCGGGAGATGATAGCGCCCAGCAATCGCCGAGGGGGGCAGTCGCGTTTGTGCAGGATGCCGTCGATCCGGTAGCGGATCCGCACGACGTCCTCAAAGGGTTCGATGTGGATATCCGAGGCCCTGAGCTGCACCGCCTCGGTAATCATCAGGTGCACCAGCCGCACAATCGGCGCGCTGTTTTCGTCCAGGACTTCGTTTCCACTCCCAGCCTGGGTCTGACTTTCGGTTTCGGTGAAGTCGATGGCAGTATCCGTAAACTCCTGGAGCACGGAGTCAGCCGATTCACCTTCGATCTGGGTGTAATACTTGTTAATGGCCTCGCTGATCCGCTCCCGAGGGGCCAGGGCGATGTCAATCTTTCGGTTGAGAATAAACCTTAGTTTTTCAACCGTATCGATGTCGTACGGGTCGCAGACGATGACCTTCAGCGAATCCTCGTCCTCGGACAGTGGCAGGACGTTGTTTTCGCGAGCGACCGATTCTGGCACCAGTTCGATTACATTGTCGGGAATCGTGACTTCGGTCAGGTCCACGAATTCGCGGCCGTGCTCCTGGGCCACGGCCCGCATGACGTCGTCCCCCGAAGCGTAGCCCAACTTGACGATGCAATCGGAGAGATTGGAATTAGTGTCTTTCGACATTTGCCGCGCTTCGGCCAATTGATCCTGGCTGATCAAGCGGCGGCGCAACAAAATCTCCGAAAAATCCCCTTTACGGGCGACCATAAACACTGCTCCCCAGCGGGACCCCTGTAGTAAACATCGTGCGATCCGGCCGGGAAGGGGGACGAACGCCCCCTACAATGCCTCCCCTCACGCAGAGTCGACGCGTTTCGCACTGACTTCGGCCGGCCGAGACACTTCTCGGTCGAATCGGAACGATCCAGCTCTATTGTGCTTGACGCACTTGGCACTTGTCAATCAAGCCATTGACCCACATCGGCGGCCCCGAAAACGTCTTACTCGTGCGGGTCCATGAGCCGTGCCAGGCGCCGCAGCTCGACGCCCAGTCCCCGCAGGCGGTCGGCGCTTCCGTAATCGCCTGCGTCTTCGGCATCGTTGGCCGCAATGTCCAGGGCAGCCGCCGCCTGCCTGAAAACGGGTGTCGCATCCGATTCAGCCCGGCGGTCCGTTAGGGTGGCTGTGTCCTGACTGTGATCGCCAGCGGACTCGGTAGTCGCTCCAGACTCACTCAGACCTGCCAAGTGCCTGAGCTCCCGCTCAAAAGCCGCAGGTGCGACCTTTTCGCCGCCAATCCGGTCGGCAGCACCTCCAAACTCGGCCCGCAGCTCGATGATCCGATCGAGATCCTCAGCGGACAAGGAGCGGCGAGAAGTGAGTTCGGTCGGTGCAAACGACCGATCGTTACCCGCACCGCCGTCCTCCGCGCCGTCTCGCTGTCTCGGCCTCAACGCAGCCGCCAGGGCCAGTACGAAAATGATTACGCCGGTCGCAATCCACATGCTCCGCATCGCACGGCCTCCTGCCGCTAGCAAGTCCTGTTCGTCGTCGGCTGGATTATAAGTGGAGTCACGCTCAGCATCCAATGTCAGCCGTAGCCGCGGCATAGTACGATGCCGGCTGTGCGGCACCCTCCTCGAGATTTTGCTACCGCTTCGCCATGTCACTTCGCTCCGACGATATTTGTCCTCGGCCGCAGCCGATGCCCCCCCAGGTGACCCATCCGCACGCTCCGCCGATTTTTACTGCGTCCGTGTGGGAATGCGACACGCCTCAGCAAGCCGATGACTTACTCGGCGGCAAACTGGCCGGCTATGTCTACCAGCGCGATGGCCATCCCAATGCCGACCTCTTGGCGGAGAAATGCCGTCAGCTGCACGGCACGGAGCGGGCGGCGATCACGGCGTCGGGCATGGCGGCGCTGGCTGCGGCACTGCTCTCGCAGCTTCAGTCCGGCGAGCACGCAATTCTGAGCAACCGGTTGTATGGAAAGTCGCTGGTGCTGTTCGGCAGTGAGGCGGCGCGCTTGGGAATCGAGCTTTCCCTGGTGGACACGGGCGATCTCGCCGCCGTCGAAGCCGCGATCACTCCGCAGACACGGCTTCTCCTCGTGGAGACAATCGCCAATCCGCTGCTTCAGGTGGCAGACATTGAGGCACTGGCTCAAATCGCGCAGCGCCACGAGTGCCGGCTGCTGGTCGATAACACGTTTGCCTCGCCAATCGTCTGCCGGCCACACGATCTGGGTGCTGATCTCGTCATGGAAAGCCTGACCAAGACGATGAACGGGCACAGCGACGTGATGCTAGGCTTGCTGGCCGGCAAGGCGGCGACTTTCGGCCGCATACCTGTCGTAGTATCGGCCTGGGGACTGGCCGGCGCACCGTTTGAGTGCTGGCTGGCTGCCCGGGGATTATCCACAGCTCACTTGCGGATCGAGCGGGCCTGTCGCAATGCGCTGGCGGCCGCTCGTTACCTGCGCGATCGCCCGGAAGTGGAGGAAGTGAATTATCCTGGACTGGACGATCATCCACAGCATGAACTGGCGCGACGCCAATTTGCCCGCGGCGAAGACGGCAATACCCTGTTCGGCACGATGGTCACCTTCGGCCTGCGGGGAGGACGACCCGCCGCCGACGCCTTCATCCATAAGGCGGCGAGAATTCCTTTCTGCCCGTCGCTCGGAGAACTTTCCACCACACTCAGTCACCCGGAGACCACCAGCCATCGGGGGATGACGCCTCGGGAGCGCGAGCAGCTCGGCATTACCGGCGGTACGATTCGGCTCAGCGTCGGCACCGAGTCGAGCGAGTTCGTCTGCGAGGCGCTCGCACAGGGGCTATCGGCACTAGAGTGAAAGAGGGATCGACCAGACATGCTTACGGTCGCAGACGCTCCCACGATCGTTCACGCCTTCGCGGCCCAGGCGTACAGACCCGACAGCAGTCTGCGCCTGTGGTCCAAGCATCTGCTGTTCTCGCGGAAAACCGACGACCTGTTTCTCGATCGTTTTGGACCGCAATTGGCCGCCGAGGTGCACGACTGGGCCGCGCTACTGGTGCAGCTCGGCGTCGAGCCGGGCGACCGGGTGATCCATGTCTCCGAGAACCGCTACGAATGGATCATCACCGACCTGGCGATTCAGTTTGCCCGCGGCATTCACGTCCCGGTGCACGCGCCGCTGACGGGCCCGCAAATCGCCTGGCAAATTCAGGACAGCGGCGCCAAGGTCGTCATCCTTTCCGGTCCCGCGCAAGCGGCCAAGCTTGTCGGCCAGGAAGTTTCCTTGGCCAGCGTGCGGCATTACGTCAGCTACGACCCGTGTGAGCAGTCACTGGCTGGCAAACCAGTCCAGTGGCTCAAAGACGTTTGGGAGCGCCCGTCAGCCATCGATCCCAAGAAAATTCGCGACGCCGCACTCGCGCTCACGACTCCCGATGACGTCGTCACGATTCTCTACACGTCGGGGACGACGGGCGAGCCCAAGGGGGTAATGCTTACGCAGCGAAACCTCGCCACGAATGCGCTGGCTACGATGCAGCGTTTTTACAATGACAGTCCGCCTCGCGACGCGAGCCTCGGCGCAGTACGGAGGCTCAATTTCTTGCCGCTGAGCCACATCTTTGCCCGCACGTGCGATTTGTACCTCTGGATCATGGAAGGCTCAGAGTTGGCGATTGCCGAATCGCGGGACACCGTGCTGGCTGATGCGTCCGCCGTTCAGCCAACGTTCATGAACGGCGTGCCATACTTTTACGACAGGGTCTGCCGCGGCCTCAAGGAAAAGGCGCTGGAGAACGTCCCCGGCATCCTCAAGAAAACGCTCGGCGGCCGGATCGAGCAGTGCTGCGCCGGCGGCGCGGCTCTGCCGGTTTATTTGTACGACTACTTCCAGTCCCAGGGAGTGCCGCTGCTGTTGGGTTACGGTTTGACCGAATCGTCACCGGTGATCTCGATGTCCACCGTGAATCATTATCGCCGCGGCGCATCGGGTCAGCCGATCGGCAGCATCGAAGTGAAGATTGCTGGCGACGGCGAGATCCTCACTCGCGGTCCGCACGTGATGGTCGGTTATTACAATCGACCGGCCGCTACCGCAGAGGTGCTCCAGGATGGCTGGCTCTCCACCGGCGATCTGGGGCATGTCGATGACGACGGCTATCTGTTCATCACTGGCCGCAAAAAAGAATTGATCGTCACGTTGGGGGGCAAGAACATCGCACCGGTTTACCTGGAAGGACTACTCACCCAGGATCCGCTGATCGCCCAGGCGCTGGTCGTTGGCGACGGCCGCAGCTTTCTCACCGCGCTGATCGTGCCCAACCCGGAGCCGCTAAGGGCCGAAATCATCGCCCGCAGCATTCCCGTCACGTCTCCCGCCGAGGCGCTTGTACATCCGCAGGTGCTATTCCTTTATCAAGAGCGTATCGCCCGCTGCCTGGCAGATGTGGCACCCTACGAACAGGTGAAGAAGTTCACGCTGCTGCCGCGCGGCTTCTCAATCGAGCGGGAGGAGATGACCGCCAAGCTGAGCCTGCGGCGGAAAATCATCGAGGAGCACTTCGCGGCGGAGATCGAGGGAATGTACCGGCGGGAGGGGTGATGGGCGGGTTAGTCGAATACTCATTTCGCAGTTGCCTCCGGCGCAATAAGCTGGCGGAACTTGAGCGCAAATCCACCCAGCCGATTGAGCACCTCCTCGGTGTCGTCGCCCGGCGCGAGCTTGCGGAGACTGGTGGTCAAAAACGGGTGATCCTCCGGCGCGTAGCGGCCGCGACGCGCGACAACGATCTGCCGCGTCACCAGTGCCAGGTCGTGGCACTGCCCCACTTGCAGTCCCTCGCTCAAGCCGGCGATCACGGGATCCTCCACCAGCTTGGGATGGGCTTTGGTGATCTTCTCCCAGTTTCGCATCCCCTTGTCTAGAAACGGCCGGAGGCTGTTAACCACTTCCTTGTCGTCGCCTTGATAGGCGTGCCACTGAAATGGATCGTGCCGGCGCGCTTTGGCGAACGCGGCCGCAGCCTCGGCGGGGGTCAAACGCCGTTTGTCGTCAACGATGATCTTCCCTGGTTTGGCTTCCACGGCCAGCCCCGCGGCGGCCCACTTCTGCTGGCGAAACGTCAGTCCCCATTCGTAATGCGCGTGCCCGTTCTGCGGGCAGAGGGCCAGTGCCGCTTCGTACTTTTTGAGTGCCTCGGCATACTTCCCCTGGTCGTAGAGCTTAATCCCTTCCTCAACTGCCGCATTGGACTCCTTCATCGCGGGTCCGGATTGCCGAACCATGATCTCCATGATTTCGCGAACCGGCGCGGGAATGCCGGGCCGCTGGAGACCGATCGTCATCAAGTACGAACCTTTTTGCGGCTCGCAGCTCAGATAGAGCAGGCCGGAGTGCAGCAGGGTCATCGCCGGATCCCCCGGCGCCACCTCATAGTAAGCTCGCCAGTAGTTGGGGTTGTTCGTGACCAGCGCGTCCACGTCGATCATCGGCCAGGTGGCCGGATCGGCATCGGGATCGATCCCCTTGGTTGCCTGGCGGAAATCCGCGAGCCACGCTGCGCCGCCAGGAAACTCCTTGGGATCCCCCGCTTCCAATGCCGGCACGACCTGGCTGATTGCCAGCCAACCACTGCGACGGGCCTCGTTTAATTCCTTGGCTGTCCCCTTGGGCAGCGGCTGCTTATTCGCTTCGGCTTTCGATGGCACTGCGGGAGAAGCGGCCGCCGGGCGCTTGTTCGGGGCAACGGGAGGCTCTGCTTGGGCGTAGTTTGGACCAATCCCGGCAGCAACGGTCAGACTCGACCACAAGCAGAAGGTGATGGTCCGCATCGGATAATTCCTTATTCCCAGAACTGCGCCGGACTACGCTCATTGTAGGAGAGCCAACGCGCGTCTGCCCAGACTTGTGAAGCGGCACCTAGGAAGGGAAGAACTCCCTGAGGGCAATCCGTTTATTGCGACAACATCTTGATCGCCGCCGGGAGGTCCGGATTGGCCACGCCCCGGGCGCCGCGGCCTTCATTGTCAATTCGCTGCATGGAGTCCTCGCGGATTTGGTCGATGTCCGCTTCCCAGAATTTCGCCAGGTCCTTAGCCATTGGCGGGTTCAGCGGGCGGATGATCCGCATGCCCACCGCCAGGCCGTGGCCGGTCGTGAACCACCAGGGGCTCTTGGGGAAATTTGGATCGTCCTCGCGGTACGCGTCGTCGTCGGTGCCTCGGCGGGCGGCACTGCGGCAGCCGGCTGCATCGTCATCCCAGCTTCCGCCGCGAATCGTCCGCGGGAAGAGTTTTGTCGGCCACTGCACGGCATCGGTCGCCTTGTGGTTCTTTCCGGTGAGTTTTTCGTAACCCTTCTCGGTGTATTCGTCGAGCACCCACTCGGCCACGTTGCCGTGCATGTCAAACAGGCCCCAAGGATTGGCTTTTTTTTCACCAACTTTGTGCGTCGATTCCTCGGCATTGTCCATGAACCAGCCGTAATCATCGAGCTGGTCGGCATCGTCGCCAAACGAATAGGCGGTCGTCGTCCCGGCGCGGCAGGCGTACTCCCACTCCGCCTCGGTTGGAATGCGATAAAAAGCGCCGCCGATGCCGCTGAGCCACTTGGTGTATTGTTTGGCGGCAAACTGGCTCATGGTGATGGCTGGCTGTCGCGGGTCTTCGCCGAACTGGAAGGTGAACGTCGGATCGTAAAGGTTCGAAGGCGCGGTGACGACGTACGCTTTGTTCTCGTCGGTGATCGGGTGCAGCTTCGCCTGCGAGAGCTTCTTGAACAGGTCGTGCATCTTCATGTACTGCTTGTATTCGGCCCAGGTGACCTCGTAGGTGCCCATCCAGAAGGGCTCGACCTCGACTTCGGTCTGCGGACCTTCGTCCTCCTTGCGATCCGTTTCTCCCGCGGGACTGCCAAGCTTGAATTTGCCGCCGGGTATTGGCTGCATCTGAAATGAGACTTCCGTGCCGGGGATCGTGGCCGTATATGGCACCATGAAGCCCTGCTCCGTCTTCACAAAACGGCCGGCGGCAGGCTGCTCCTTGACGATGCCAGGGGAGCCGTCCTGAGCGGCGGCTGACAAAGCGAACGTGGCAACCGCTCCGGCCAGGAGCGAAGACGTGTTGCGAAATAAATGAGATGCCATAAAGCGGTTGAATGCGAAGGTCCGTTCTCCTGCGTAGGATTATAGTCCTGTCTGCCAGCTTTGCGCAGACCGCGCCGTGTCGCGCGCTCGGCACAGTAGCGCTGGCCGCGGTGAAACTGCGCTAAGTTTGCTTACCAGTCGGCCGATAATGGTGGCAGCCCAGTCCCTTGGTTGCTAGCTGCCTCATGCGTTCGTCCACCGATTTCAGTGATTGCCGGCAAGCCGCGTCCCTACCGCGCGAAGGGGATCTAGAGGCGAAGACCGCACAGCTTCCGCAATACACGCGGAGCCTGTTGCGGGTAGAGGTTCCAGTACGCGTCACGCTGGCCAACGCCAGGCTGCCGCTGCGAAAAGTACTGGAACTAGCCCCGGGATCTTTCATTCCCCTCGCCAAATCGTGTTCACAGCCGCTGTTGCTCTCCGTCAGCAACCACGACGTAGCCCTGGGAGAGGTCGTCAAGATCGGGGACAAGTTCGGCCTGCGGATTACCTCGATGGTGATGCCGCGGGAGCGGTTCTATCCCCTGATGGGGAAGAAACCAGCCCCCGCAACACGCGGAGGTTGATCACGTCCCAAGTCTCCCCTTCGTGCTCTCCCTTGGGCGTCTCCAGATACATTGGCAGGCTGCAGAACCGTGCGTCCGATAAGAGCAACCGAAAGGACTCGGTACCGATTTTGCCTCGTCCGATGTGCTCATGCCGGTCAACCCGCGCGCCCAACTCGCGTTTGCTGTCGTTGAGATGGATCGCTTTGAGGCGCTCGATCCCAACTGTGCTGTCGAATTCACGCCACGTCGCCTGATACGCTTCCCTCTCTCCGAGCGAATAGCCGGCCGCAAAGGCATGGCAAGTGTCGAAGCAGACGCCAACGCGCTGGGGCTGTTTGACTCCATCGAGAATGGCCGCCAATTGTGCAAATTGCCATCCCAGGCAAGAACCTTGCCCGGCGGTGTTTTCCAGCAGGGGCATGGCGGCCAGTTTCCCGGTACGACGATGAATCTCGTCGATCGCCCGCACGACGTTTTTGATTGCCGCTGCCTCCGTGGCCTCGACCGCAGCACCCGGATGGACGACGACATACGGAATGCCGAGCTGTTCGGCCCGCTCGAGCTCGATCACCATAGCATCGACGGATTTCTGCCACAGCAGGCGGTTGGCCGACGCCAGGTTGATCAGGTAGCAAGCGTGCGAGAGCGGATGGGCGATATTGCGAGCAATCAGCTTGTCGCGAAACTGGGCGATGTCGTCTTCGCTGATGGGCTTCGCCCGCCACTGGTTGTTGTTCTTCGTGAACAGTTGTACGCAATCGCAGCCAGCCGTATGCGCCTCGTCCACGGCCCGATAATAGCCGCCGGCAATGGACATGTGAGCGCCGAGCAGGGGCATGGTGAAAATTGGCGGCAGGGAAGTCGAAACAGCAAACGCGACTACACGTTCAGCCACACCCACACGATGGCCGCCAGCAAACCGAGACTTACCACAATCCAGACGCAGCCCAGCACAATGCCGGCAATCGTCAGGCCACGTCCGGCAGGATCCATCTTGCCGGCCTTCATGAGCTTCAGATCATACCAACCCAGAGTGACAGCGAGGATCGAGGGAATGGCACAAGCCGTGGTGAAGCCCAAGATGCTGAGTACCAGTACTAGTGCGCCCCGCGGCGGCTCGATGCCACTGGCATAATAAGAGTGGGGCAAACTCTCCACCGAGCTGCCGTCGGCCGTCTTGGCACCGACGGTTAGTACCGGGGTCATCGCCACAGCCTTGGCGATCTCGGGGTAAACCTCAGTGGCCCACAGCCACTCCGGGCCGCCGGGCGGAAGTAGCTGTGCCTGATGAGTAATACGTCCCTGGTCCCGCCAGCGGTCGAGTTCCGCCTTGGAGACGGGCCCGTAGACCAACCCTTCGGGCGATTTCATTTGCCACGTATGCTCCGCTTGCGCGGGAGGCGCGACAAGCTCGTAACCGGCGCTGGAGACCGTGCTTTGGGGCGGAATGACATAAACGGTCTGGCAGTGTGGACAGCGGGCCTTCTTCCCCGCGTGCTCTGCCGCGACGCGCAGCCGCTTACCGCATTCGCCGCATAGCGTGTCGATATAGCTTTCGGCGGCGAGGGGATTTGTATCGCCAGTGGCAGCAACATCGGATAGCGACATTTTTAGCCTGCCAGGTTGATCAGGAAGATAATGCCGGCTATCGCCAAGAATGCCAGGATCCACAGAATCGACAAGGCCATTCCCAGAATCATGCCGGCCCTGGTCAAGTCCATGCCGCTGCGGTCCATTCGCCCCGCTTCCATTTCGCGCAGATCATTGCTTCCCATTACCCAGGCGATGACGCTGAACACGGGACACTGAATGAACAGTCCCAGCAGGCCCAGCACCAGGATCAACGCGCCGCGATGCGGCGTCTGGTACGCAGGCGCGGCTACCCCCGCGGCGGATCCCTGTGCAGGATACGGCCCCGCTGGACGGCCGGCGAAAAAGGGAGTTGACTGTGCAGCAGCGTAATTTGGGATCGGCGTCGGCGGAACCCACGCGCTCGCGTCGGGCACCGGTATCGGTGCAGGCACGATCGGCGCCGGTGTCAGTTCGGGGAAAATCCGGTCGGCACTCTGCCATTCGCCCTGCTCGCCATCTCGCAAAAAGCAATCGGCGGCAATCCGTCCTTCGGCCAGCCAGCGATCCAGATCGCCCCGCGTAGCGGGACCATACTCTTGCGCCTCGGGCGTACGCATATGCCAGGTCGCGGGCGATGGGAGCGGCGCCGGCTGCACTTCGGACGCCGTCACGGCGGCGTTTTCGCCGCTTGTTGGCACGAGCGTGATGTGGCTACAGACCGGGCAGCGGGCCATCTTACCGGCATGCTCGGGACCGACCCTCAGCGTTCGGCCGCAACCGGAACAAGGAACTTCGATCGACACCGGCAAATTTCCGCCTCGGGAAAGCGGGGCATGAAACGCAACACCACCCAGAACATAGGCGAGTTTACCCAGCCCGAGTCGTGCCGACAATGCGCGCCCCTCGCCGGCGATTCGCCACACAGGACCACTGGAACCAAAAGCAGCAGCCTAGTTCTTGTCCGGCCAGGCGACGATCACTGCTCCCGCCTCCAGCGACAACCAGACCGGGGCAATAGTTATCTGGTTGCGGTGACTTTCGCTGCCGCCAGAAAGCGCGTCAGCTGCCGCAGCGGAGCCTCGAGCCCACGTTTGAGATTGTAGATGCTGGCCATCGATTGCGGATTGCTGCGATGCAGGTCGCGCTAGTACCACTGATAAGCATAGTTGTGGAATCGTAGCAGAGCCTCCTGGCGGGCTGACAAGTCGTGGTACTCTCGCCACTGTCGGCGTTCCGAGCGTAGCCATTTCAGTGCCAGCCGATCGGCAATCTGTACCGTCGTCCAGCCAAGCCGCGACTTTTCACGAGCCATTTCCTCAGCGTCTTCCTCGCGATTGGCCAGCATGGCCAAAACGCCTTCGCGAATGGTCGCGTCGCGGCATTGGGCCAGCGGCGCCAGCAGCAAAACGCCTTCCGAACTGATCGGATGCACGCTGATCTGTACGGACGGCGCCGGATCGCCGGCGAGGATGCGCTGCACGTTATGGCGGACGACGATCGTATCCACCGGCGTTAGAGCGAAGAGATACGCCGCAACCGCCAGTGTCCACAAGTGCCGCCGAATGAGCCACACGAAGTCGCGATGGCGGGCGATTTTCCATACCACCCACAGGAAACCAATGACGACCGTCGTGATGCCGAACAGTCCTACCATCCGCATCCGAGTCAGGCCGTTGAAATCGATGTAGATGAACATCCGGTTGTAGATCGCCATCGCCATCAGCAGATTGAACGCCGACCAGATCCACGCCAGATTTCGCAGCAGCGAAAGCCGTGGATCGCGGAGGATGCTGCCACGGAAGACCAGCGACAACACGGCCGTGGCTAGCGCTAGCGCGAATGTCAACCAGGCGGCGCCTTGGTGGGCGTAACCGGAGTAATGAAACCCCTTCGGGAATTGCCGGAACCAGAGCGTCTGGTATTCGAATACCAGATATGCGGCAAACAGGACGATGACGGTTACCAGGGTGTTGCGATACGCCCCGAACAGCGGCGACGAGCGCGCCGGCGTTTCGCTCGCGGCGGTGGATACCGGCGACTCGCCGCCAATGCCCGCCAATGCCGGCCGCAGTAGGCCGATCATGATCCATGCCGCAGCGCCCCAGAAGACAACTTCAAGCATGGAGAAGTGCGATAGCCACCGGCTAAGATTTTGGAAAAAGGTGTCGGCAGTCTGCGACACGCTCGTTACAAGGTCCGGATTGGCCAAAATGAAAATGCCGCCAAAGAGCAGCACTGCCAACACTGGGAGCAGCACTTCGATCCAGGGCAGACGGATGAGCGAACTTTCTCGAGTCAGGCTTCGGCCATACTGGCTGAGTCCTTGTGCGCCGCCGACGATGGCCAGCGCCCCGAAGGCAATCATCTCCAGCACCTGCGGCGGCTGCCCGGCCACGGCCATCGCGAAAGCCACGATCAAGCCGACGCCGACTGCCACGAGCAGGCTTGAACCGCACCAAACAAGCTTTGCCGCCAGCAACAGCAGCATTCCGCCGAACAGCCAGACTCGCCAGTTCAGGCGCAGCTGCGGCGCGCCAATTAAAAGGAGCAGCGGCACTCCCACGACGAATGCCGCACAGCCGGCAAAGCCGTGGCCGCGGTAGATCGTCAGGTCGCAGAGCACGATAGTGGCTAGCACGGCAGCGATCTCGCGCCAGCGCGGCGGCGGGTTCGAGGTGAGCTGCCCACTGCCGTTCGCGGAAGGTTTAGCGGTCGCTGGCCGCGGCGGCAAAAACCTCGGGCGATCGGTCGAAGTGAACGCGACCGCTGGACCAGCCGGATCGGTCCTTGAATTATCAACCAATTCGGCGGGGATACCGCTGTCAGTGGGGTCTGGCACGGCGGAGAGCCTCCGGCATTACGCCCAACACACCTACGGCACGCGGGCGCTACCTGTTCATTGTAGGGCCGGCGGATTGACAGATGGCAACGCTTCTCAGGCAGGCGCGCTGTAACCCGCTGGAGTTCGGCGACGGGCCGACCGTGTCGATCACAGACCGCCAAGTGCGCGCAACAAGGGTGCGCGGTATCCCGGGTCTTTTTCTCGGATCTCCAAGACCGCTTTCGGCAAGTCGATGTTGGTGTACACCTCGGCGTAGCGATCTTCCTTCTCCGATTCGAAGAAGAGCTTCATTTTTACGGGCTGGGAACGGAGCTCGGACGGTTTTCCTTCGAGGGTGGCCCCTACGAAGGCAACCTCGCCGGTCATGGCGACTGGCTTGATTTCAGCCTCATAGATCTCGGACATTGCGCTGACGAGCGCGTCGCTTTCGGGACCCACGGATTCATAGATCACACGACCGAAGGATCGGGTTTTCGACTCACGCCAGGCTCCCTCCAGCACCACGGCCAGGGAAACGACGCGGTCGCGATGATGTGCCTTGCCGACGACGCGCCACGATCCGTCGCGGCGTTGTTTGGCGTCGGTGATTCGAAAGGTGAGGTCGGCGAAACCTTCCTCCTTAATGGACAGGAGGTCCGGCAGCTCGTCGCTGGTAATCTTGGGTTCGCCGCACCCCAGCTGAGAGACGCACAGACCGATGAGAATGGGTGCCATTCTGGCGGATGGATTCCAGATCATGTTGGGATTCTGAACTGGCAAGATTGGTCGACGGCAGCCGCCGCACGAGTGACCACGGAGAATATCACTTCGGCGCGGCCTGGCGCACTTCGGCCGTGGACTGATCGGCGAAGTGGCTGAAGTTTTCGCGGAAGAGCCCCGCCAACTTCTGGGCGGCGGCGTCGTAGGCGGCAGCATCCTGCCAGGTTTGCCGGGGCAACAGGACCTCTGAGGGGACGTTCGGGCATGAGATCGGTACGCTCAGGCCAAAGCGCGGTTCGATCACCGTGGCGGATTTGGCCAGCGAGCCGTCATGAACCGCGTCGACGATCGCCCGCGTGTGGGCCAGCTTGATGCGGCTCCCCGTGCCATAGGGCCCGCCGGTCCAGCCAGTGTTGATCAACCACGCGCTGGCGGCATGCTGCTGCATTTTCGCGGCCAACAACTCGGCATATTTCATCGGATGCCAGACCAGAAAGGCGGCGCCGAAACATGCGCTGAACGTCGCCTCCGGCTCCTTCACGCCCACTTCCGTCCCCGCCACTTTGGCGGTGTACCCGCTGATAAAGTGATACATCAGTTGCTGCGGAGTGAGTTTGCTCACGGGGGGCAGCACGCCGAACGCGTCGCACGTGAGCAGGATGATGTTTTTCGGATGCCCGCCGAGGCACGGAATCTTCACGTTGGGCATGTAGCGGATCGGATAGCTGGCCCGCGTGTTTTCGGTAAGAGTGGCATCCGAGAAATCGACCATCCGCGTCTCCGGATCGACGACCACGTTCTCGAGCACAGTCCCGAAGCGGATCGCGCCAAAAATCTCCGGTTCGTTCTGCTTGGAAAGGTTGATGCACTTGGCGTAGCAACCCCCTTCGATGTTGAAAATGCCGCCGTCGGTCCAGCAGTGTTCGTCGTCGCCGATCAACTTGCGACGCGGGTCGGCCGACAGGGTCGTCTTGCCGGTTCCCGACAGGCCGAAGAACAGCGTCACATCCCCCGCCGCCCCTTCGTTGGCCGAGCAATGCATCGACAGCACCCCCCGCTTGGGCATCAGGTAGTGCATGATCGTGAAAACGCCCTTCTTCATCTCGCCGGCATACTCGGTCCCCAGAATCACCATCTCCTGCGACTGAAAGCTGATGCAAACGCTCGTTTCGCTGCTGACTCCAGGCACCGCGTCGTCAGCGGGGAACGGTCCCGCATTGAAGATCACCCAATCGGGCTGTCCAAAACTTGCCAGTTCCTCTTCCGTGGGCCGGATCAGCATGTTCCGCATGAACAGGGCGTGATAGGGCCGCGAGCAGATGACCCGCACTTTGATGCGATGGTTTAAATCCCAGCCGGCATAGCCATCGATCACGTACATTCGCGGGCAGCGCGTGAGGTAATCGACGGCCCGCTTGCGATTGATAAGGAATGATGTTGGCGGCAACTTGATGTTGACGTTGCCCCACCAAACGTCGTCGCTGGACTTGGGCTCATCGACGATGCGCTTGTCTTTGGGGCTGCGGCCGGTCTTGGCCCGTGAGTAGGCGACGATCGCGCCGCTCGAGGCGGTCAGTCCCTCATCGAAGCGGATTGCATCCTCATACAGCAGGCCCCGCGACGGATTCCGCAGCACACCCTTGGCGAAAATGCCGTACTCAAGCAGGTCGATGCGATGGGAGGACATGCGTTGCCCGACTACCGCGGGAAGAACCGATGAAACGGCGCTCAGCGGCGCAATGGGAATAGTCATGGCTGCCTCCATGCAGGAACCCAGCGTACAGAACGAAACGTGTCGGTGGCTCCCCGCTGCCGACGGCCTCAAAGCGAAACATATCCGCCCTGGTGCCGCACACCAATACGATTCTATGCCGCACCCGTGATTACGGCACTGGCGACAAACTGCCGTCTGTCAAGCACTTGCGAATCATGCTTCGCAGACAAATGATTCCGGCAGGCTCGTTCGGACCGCAAATTGTCGCGTCAACGAACCAGCCGCCGCGCCGCATGATGTTGATTCCAGCCATACCAGGCGAGCACGTTAAACGTGCGTCGGGGCGGTTATGCTTGCAGCCGTTTGCTCGCTGCTCGCCGATAGGACAGCCGCCCGCGTCATCCCTCCGATCGCGCGTAGCCAACCATTGCTGTGATAAAGAGTGCGGCTACAGTCCCGCAATCGAGGTGATTTTCACCTTCGTGTACTTCTGGCGATGGCCGGTGCGGCGGCGATAATTCTTGCGGCGGCGGAGCTTTTGGATGTAGATCTTCTCCCCCTTCAGCTCGGCCCACTGTACTTCAGCCGTCACGCTGGCGCCGGCGACCGTGGGCTTGCCGATCTTCACATTGCCTCCGTCCGACAGACATAGCACCTGGTCGAATGTGATCGTGTCCCCGTCTTTGGCGCCTTCGCGAAAGTCGATCTGCACGATCTGCCCTTCTTCGACCTTATATTGACGACCGTCGGCAGCGATGATCGCGTACATTTCGGCAACTCCTGGCAACCTGGCCGCAAAATGGGAAACCCTAAAGTTTATCGGCCGATTCACGCGCTGTAAAGCCGCGACCAATGGCCACCGCTGGCCTGCGTGCACTTTCGTAACCGCCTGAAGCGCAAGCGTTTACCACCAGCGGGCAACCTCTAGCCCCAGCACGACGATCCCCAGAGCGATGCAATACCAGCCAAACAAGTATAGCCGCCCCTGGGCGAGCCAATGATTCACCCACGAAAGAGCAAGCAGCCCGACGAGGAATGAAATGCCGGCCCCCAAGAGAAGCTGCCACGGTGGAGTCGAAAGCCGCGGAAATTTAGCCAGATGCAAACCTCCCAGTACACCCGCTCCCGCGATTGCCGGAATCGCCAGCAGGAAGGAAAAAGTTGCCGATTGCGGTCTGGCCAAACCCAGAGCTAGCCCCGATGCGATTGTCGATCCGCTCCGCGACAAACCGGGGAGTAAAGCGCAGGCTTGGGCAACGCCTATCCAGAATGCCCTGCTGAAGGACATGTTGCGATAGGTGCCTTCGCCCGGAGTGATGCCGTCGGCGAACAACAGGATAATTCCCGAAACCGCGAGCATCGGGCCAGCCAGCAGGGTGCTGTTCAAGACCGCTTCGCCCCAGTTTGTCATTTTCAGTGGCAATCCAATCAACACGGCGGGTAGCGTCCCCACGACAATCAGTCCAATGGTCCGCCAATCCCGTGTCATAAGGTCGACAATCTGCCGTCGGTAATAGACCACGATCGAAAGCAAAGTCCCCAGATGGAGGACAATCGCCAGGTCATGGGTTTCGGCAGACGTTCTCCCGCCTTGCATCCAAGTGGCGATGAGGAGCAAATGGCCGTCAGAGCTGATCGGCAGGAACTCCGTGATTCCCTGCACAACCGCCAGCACAACCACCTGCCAAAGGGACGAATCCATAAGGTCTTGCGGACAACCGAGTGAAATTGGCAGGTGGTTTGCATTCCTTTCAAGCGATTGTCAGTTTACCCAACAGACAACAGCCCGTTAGGACCGACCCGTCGCGCCAGCCGTCCCCTTTTGCCACGGCTCCTGGTGCGGCATAATCATCGGCTGCGGATCAGGCGTCCGGACCGCCTGAAATATGGGGGATCGAAAACCGACGAACAGTCAGGGGAGGACCGTGATGTTTAAGAATCTAAGTCCTTTTACACTAGGGATTTCCGGTCGACAGGGGGAGTTGCTAGAAATTGCCATGACCTACCGCTTCAAGGGTGTCGACATCGACATCCGGGAAGCGGTAAAGCGGGCTGACATCAGTGGCATCGAGGCGGCGACCCGCTATATCCTCAGCGCACCGATCAAGATAGGTGGATTTGATCTGCCGGTACGCTGGGCCGGTTCCGAAGAGGACTTCAAGACCGATCTGGAGACCCTCCCCAAACTGCTCAACGTGGCGACGGCCTTGGGCGCCAATCGCTGTTACACCACCGTGCTGCCGACCAGCGATGAACTGCCATTCCACGACAACTTCAAGTTCGTTGTTCTGCGGCTGCGCGAGCTGGCAGGTTCGCTGGCCGATCGAGGAATCAAGCTGGGGCTCGACTTCCACGCCGCGGAAGAGCGCCGCAACAACGGCGGCTACCAGTTCATCTGCCAGGCCGATCCGCTGTTGATGCTGATCCAGACCATCAACGCGGAAAATGTTGGGTTGATGCTGGACGTGTGGAATTGGCACCTGGGCGGCGGGACGGTGGAAAAGCTGCGCGCATTGCGCGGAGATCAAATCGTCGGCGTGCGGCTGTCGGATTTGCCGACGGACGTCGAATTTACCCATGCCAAGGAAGAGCAGCGGCTCATTCCCGGGGATGGCGGCCAGATCGACAGCGCGGCGTATCTGGTGCTGCTGGAAGAGCAAGGGTACGACGGCCCCGTCTCGATTTCCGCCCACCAGACTCCCTACAAAGATCTGAAGCGCGAGGAGCTGGTCAAGAAAGCGGCCGCCGCCCTCGACGCGCTGTGGGCCGCCGCCGGCATCGACGGGACGCCCAAGACGGTGGGGACATCGTAGCCCTATTTGTTTGCTCTGCGAGTGCTCTTTTAACTCGCCCAGCGAGTGGACCACAATGGTCCTATGTTCCACTACGACCGCGGCCTGAAGATCACGCGCATCGACCTGGCAGTCGACTTCCGCCGCCGCCAGCCGCTGGGCTTCGTCTCGCACGCGCACACCGACCACATGGCGCCGCACGAGCTGGCGCTGTGCACCCCGGCCACCGCGGCACTCTATCAGCATCGCTACGGCACTCGGCACGTAAAACTTCTTCCCTACGGTCAGCGTCTGGAGTGGTGCGGGGCGCAGCTCTCCACCTGGCCGGCCGGCCACATCTTCGGCTCGGCCATGCTGCTGGTGGAAGACGGCGACCAGTCGCTGCTCTACACGGGCGACTTCAAGCTCTCCGCGTCGAGCACGGCTACCGCAGCGCAGCCGCCGCGGGCCAAGGTGCTGGTCATGGAAAGCACGTTTGGCGATCCGCGGTACCGACTGCCGCCGCGCGGGGAGGTGATCGCGCAGCTCGTAGCGCTCGTCGAGCGGCTGCTGGATGCCGGCCGCACGCCGGTGATCCGTGCCTACACCCTCGGCAAATCGCAGGAGGTCACGCGAATTCTCACTGACCGCAGCATTGGCGTGCTCGTCCACCCGCTGATTGCTGCGGTCAACCGCGTGTACGAAGCGGCCGGCTGCGAGCTGGGCACGTACGAAGAGTACCAGGGCGAGGCCAGGCCGGGGCATGTCGTGATCGCGCCGCCGCGGACCCAGAAAGGGGCCGCGCTGCGCGGGCCGTCC
>DASRJP010000392.1:0-8309 GCA_035649415.1 Pirellulaceae bacterium
TCGCCCGGGCGAAATACGGATTCTCGCGCGACGTGATCCAGGCGGCGAGCGCCGCTCGATGCGTCTGCCCGTCCTCGGCCTTCAGCTCCATGCCATTGAGAAACGTTGGCGGCAATGAGAGAAAGCCGTCGATCGCATCGCCGCCGGCCAGCGACGCCAGCGTCATTTTTGGATCGTCTTTCACGCCGGCCTGATAGACCATCTTGGGGCGGCCGGGGGTCTGAATCTGCGCGAAAAATGCAGCCATTCCCCAGTAGTCCTGTCGCTTCCAGTCGACGAACGGATGGTCGTGGCACTGGGCGCAGTTCAGCCGCACGCCGAGAAAGTAGCGGGAGGTCAGATCGGTCAGGTCGGCAACGCCCAGCGGGTGCCGGCCCTCGATCAAGTAAGTCACCGCCGGATTCTCGTCGAGCTTGCCGCTGGCGGTCATCAGATCGGTGACGATCCGATCCCAACCTTCATTCTTGTTGAATCGCTCGGCCAGCCAGAGAGCAAAGCGGTCGGATTGCATCCGCTGCTCGTTGGCCTGCGGCGAGATGAGCCGCCTGCGCCACACGTCGCCGAAATGCTCGCCGAATCGCGGACTGGCTAGCAGCTCCTCGATCAGCTCGCCCCGCTTCTGCGAACCTTCGTCAACGAGGAATCGGGCCGCCTGCTCGGCCGACGGGACGACCCCGTGCAAATCCAGATATACCCGCCGCAGGAACTCCGCATCGTCGGCCGTTGGTACGCGTTTGACCCCCTCCGCATTCAACTTTGCCTCGATCTGCCCGTCGATCAACGCGGCCAGTGCCGCCGGATCGTCGCCTCGCGCAGTAGTGGGCGCTGAAAACAGGAGAGTCCCCGCGATACCAACGAGCACAGTCGCGCGGTACATCGGAAGTCTCCAGAATTATCGCTCGGCGGGTGGGATATGGATTGCCGCAAAAGCCGTCAGACCGAAACCATTGGGCTTCATGTGCGGCGGCCTGACGCTTTCGGCCGCATGGCCGTTGAAATTGACGTACAGCGTGTCGCCGTCAGCACTCAGCTTGACGCCGTAGGTGCCGCCGGGGACGTACCCGTGCTCCTGCTCAAATGCCGCTGCCAGGAAGGCGAGCACCTTACAGCGGCCGGTGGCGATGTTGTATTGGATAACGGGCGTGCCCGATTGCCAGGCGCGGCCGTGAGCGCCGGGCAGGTAATAAAGGAACCGCTCGTCGGGCGAAAGGACCGTGACCGTCGTGTACTCGCCAGCCAGCCAGGTGGGGCCGAGAGGCGACAACTCACCAGTCCCCGGTTTGAAAGCGAACAACTGATTGTTCTGCTGGGTCGTGCCGTAGATCACACCGCGCGACGATTCGTGTGTCGCAGAACGCATACCGGGTGAATCTCCGAAATGCACCGACTTCGTCGTGAGCGCCCCAGACTTTGCATCATATTTGCCTAGCCCCTGCTCGTGGTTGAAGTAAATCGATCCGTCGCGAGCCGATGCCATTGCCCGATTGAACGCGATGGTGCCGTCGGGGGACTGAAAGACTGGTTTGTTCTTCGTCAGGTCGAAGCCCCACAGAGCATTGCCTTCCCCCGCTTCCAAATTGCACCACCAGATGTTTCTCTCCTTGTCCACCAGTGAAGTGGCCGTGCACCGCCGCGGCGGCAGGCTGGTCACCACGCTCGTCTTGCCGGTCTTGGGATCGAAGGCATAAAGCTGTCCGCCGGGTAGATCATTATTCCAGAGGTGTGTTGGCAATTTGGCCCGATTGCCGTCGTTGAGCGTGCAGCTAAACAAAATCCGTCCGGCGGCTGCCTCGTCGATCTTGGCGTGTACCTTCGACCAGGCCGGCTGGCCGTTTCGCGGCGGCACAACCTGGTTCATATCGACTACCTGCACCAGCTCCTTCTTGTCCGGCAGCCAGCGGTAGATGTAGCAGCGGGCGTTGCCACCGACGTCATTGTCGTGGTCGCCAATGCCGCAGTAGACCGAGCCATCGCCTGCAACGCAGATGTCCCCCCAGCTCGACCATAGGCGGCGATTGATCGCATCCGGCCCGAGGTCGCGGTGAAAAGCCAGGTCCACGGTCGGCGGCGTTTTGGCGACGTCGAACTCGACCGCGGTGCCGTCCTTCACCGCCGCAGCGACGCTTTCCGGTACTTGAAGAAAAAGATCAGTTTGCAGCGTGACGGTGCCGCTGGTAGCGCCCTTCAATTCCGGCGGCCACGGCGCCGGCTCGACCGCCCGGGCCGTGTACTCCAAGTCGTCGAAAAACACCTGCGATGCGCGGCCGCCTCCTTCATGGACGAACAGACCAAACCGATCGAACCCGGCGCCGCGCTGGCGAACCTCCTTCGGAATATCGAAGGAATCTTTCGCGCCGTCGAGCCAGATGGTGATTCGGCCGCTTCCGCCGGCGGCCGGATCGTACTCGACTTTCCAAGTGCGGCTGGCGCCGTCTGGCGGAATCAATGGTGCTGACTCTCGCTGAACGTGCGCCAGCTTCGGATCGGATGACGCGACGCAGGCACGGACGGCGGGACCAGAGCTGGTCGGCCCGTCGATCAGAATCCCCAGCACATTGGCCGGCGGCCAGCCGCGCCTTTTGGAGTCGAACCAGCCGATATATAGCCCGCCGTCGGAGCCGTAGCGTTTCAAGGCCACTCTACCCGATGCAACCAACCGATCCTCGAGCGTCAGCTGGCCGACGTTGTCAGCGTAATAACCGGGAACGGAAGGTGAGCTGTAAATCAGCCCGCCCAGCTCACCGCGCCTCCCGCCGGCATTCGCCGTGCTGCTGAAGCCAAAACGATGCGCCCCTTCCAGCCCATAATCGTCGAGCTTCGCCCGATTGCCGCGCGCCTGCCACTGTGGGTCGCGGTCGAACGATTCCGGCTTGCCGTCGATCGTCAGATCATCGAAGTGGATCGTCATGGCATTGCCCGCGGACTGCGGGTTGACGATGCCGAAGGCGTCAAACTTTGCACCAGCTTTGCGTTGTGCTGGCGAGACTTTGAACGTGAAGGGTCCGCCCGTGAAGGGTCCTTTGCCGCCGAGCGTGAACGTGATTTCGCCGCTGCCGCCGTTGGCTTTCGGGTCATAGAGCAGCTCGAAGGTGTACGGCGTGCCGTCGTTGGGGATCAGGTTGAAGTCGCGCACCGCGGCGCCTTTTGATCCGGTGCCGGTGGCGCGAAAACCGTCGGACTGGCCTAGCGCTGTGCTGTAACTGAGATGAACTTCGCAGCCGCCTCCCTCGCCATTGAGCATCATCCCCAGGAAATTCCGCGGCCGCACATCCATCGTCTGCGTGTTGAAAAAGCCGAAGTACATGCTCGACATGCCGCTGGTCTGCGTTACGGCAAATGTGCCGCTACATCGCAGTGCGTCGTCGAGTGTCTTGACGCCCGTCAGCTTTTTGCCGTACCACGCTGGTTCGGTGCTGCGCTGAATTCGGCCGCCAATTTCGCCTGCGGCCTCTCCCTTCGCCAGATTGGTTTCGCTGAAGCCAAAGTCTTGCACGACCGGGTTGGGCTGCACTTCCACGCGGTTGTTCTGTGCATCCCATTTCGGGTCCTTGGCGAACAATTGCTTTCGCTGCTCGGTTTGGCGCTCTTGAGCGGCCAGCGGCGCCGGCGCAAGGCACGTGAGCAACGCCAGCAGCAGACGCCAGCCGCGGGAAACCGCCCGTTGATTCATCGCCCATCACCTGTTATTGCGACTGAGGATCACCACATCGGAATCGTCAATTCCCGGCGGTTCTCGCCGCGGAGCACGGTAAACCTGACAGAATCCTTCGGCCCGTGGTTCAGCCGCAGCCAAATAAGAAAGTCCGATTCGCTCATCGCGTCGGTCCTGTCATCCACGGCGACGATCACATCGTTCATCCGCACGCCGGCCTGCTCGAGCTTGGGCCCTCCTTTGCCGTGTAACCCTTTCACCGCCAGCGCCAGCGAATCCTCGTCAATACCGCGGGCTTTCTTGTCGGTGGTTGACAGCGGCTCGGTCTTGAGCCCCTGCCGCAGCCCGTACCAGGAAGAGGCCCGCCAGGCGATGTCGGACTGCTTCCAATTTCCGCCGACTTCGATCTTCTTGGTAAGCGCTTCGCCGTCGCGCCTCAGGGTCACGGGAATCGTCGCCTCGTCGGCCGCGCTGTGCAGCACCCACTGGATATCCGCGAGCGAGACGAGCGGTTGTCCGCTCATCGACACGAGCTGGTCGCCGATCTCGATCCCTGCTTCTTCGGCCGCGGAGCCTTCGGCCACCGATTTGACTAATTGGCCATCGTCGACGTCCATCGTCAGGCCGATCCGCTCGGGCATTGGATAGGGCTTGAGGTCGCCCGCCGTCAGCTTTCCAGCCTCCCATTTCGCCCTCAGGGCAAACTCGCGAATCATGTGGCAGTGGATGCAGTTTTCGCGCTTGACGACTTCCCCTTTGGCTCGCTCGTCGAGGCCGGGAATCTCCTCGGGTACGGCATACTCCAACTTCCTGCCGCTGCGTTTTCCGGCAAGTTGCCCCTTGTTGGCCGGAAAGTTCTTGTGCAGCGCTAGCGCCCGCTCGGCCGCACTTCGAAAGCCGGCCATGGAGATGTGCGAATCGGACTTCTCTTTTCCGGAGGCGACCCGAGTCCCGTACCGCCCCAGGACTGTGCCGTCCGGCTCGATGAACATCGCCGCCCACGACATGTCGAAGTCGTACTCGAACAGCGACAGGTCGAGCCCCTTGGTGTGGACGAGCCGGACGCAGACGAACTGCTGCTCCAGCTTTTCCAGGTCGGCATTTGGCTGCATCACCGCGGCGTCGAGCGTTTTGCCCGGCGGGCAGGGGACGCAGCGGAGAACGACGAGGATCGGCTTGCCGCGCTCTTTCGCCTGGGCCATCGCTGCGGGGAGATCGCAATAGAGCCAGTGAGGGGCAATCTGGTCGTCCTTGAGCTGTTGCTGGAGCTCCGATTCAGCGGCCGCAGCCGTGAAAGAGGCCAGCAGCACGCCCGCAAACGAAACGAGCCGGCAAACACGCATCGAAAGTCTCCTCGAAATGGATTATTTGGTTTTCTTGGCGGGCAGGATCTTGGGAATGTCCGCCAGCACGGCATCGATCGCCTGGTTGGTCAGCTCTCCTTTGGCCAGCGCGTAGTTGGCCTGCACTTTGTGGCGCTTGTACAGGACGACCGTTACGTCCGCCCCTTTGGCGATCTTGAATCCGTCCGGTCCGGCCGGTGCATCGATGGCCAGAATCGTGTGCTTGAGCGCGTGTTTCTTTGCCGCCGCCTCCAGCTTCCCCTTGAGCTGTTCGTCCTCGCTCAGAAATACGACAAAGCTTCCCATCTCCTGGTCCCGGTGCTTCTCTGTCGCCTCGTCAATCCGGGCGATCAGCTTCATCAGCGGATCGGTCAAGTCGCGAGCGAAGATCATCGCCACCGGATTGGCCCCGTTCTCGCAGACCAGGCAGTGCTGCTCGCCGGCAAACGGCCCGGTGACGTTCAGCGGCTCGAACAGGTCCGACAACTCCTCCCCTGGCTGGTGCCCCGACTTCAGCGGCTCCTTGGCAACTGCGACGGTGCTGATGAGCAGCGGCACGAGGACGGCGGCAATGCGATAACTTCGATACATCGGCGTTATTCCGGCACTCGTTTTGGACATTCGTCGTATGGGTTTTGAATTTGTGTGGAGCTTGGTCCGTGCGATTTGGTGCTTCTCTCACTGGTGCCACTCGCCGATGAATGGCTCGTAGAACGGCTTCCATTCGCGCTCGAACCACACGGGGCTGCTGGGAAAACCTTCCTGGCCGAGCGCGTCGACCGACACCACGTAATATCGCCGCGCTGCTTTGCCGGCCTCTGGGTCGGTAAGCGTCGTCTCGGCAATCGGGTCAGCCGTCAGTCGCGTGATCGGGTCCTTATTGTAGCGGCCGTCCATGCGGTAGACGCGAAAGCCGACAATCCCCTTCCCGGCACTGGCCTCCCACTTGAGATGGCAAGTCGTGCCATTTTCCCTGGCAAAGAAATGCTGCGGCGAGGAGGGGATCGTGAACGTCGCCGGCGACGGGCCGCTGGCCCCACCCACCGCGTCGAGGGCGCGCACGCGATAGGCGTAGACGCCGTAGCGATACTCCCGGCCGGTCGCGTCGAGTTCCTCGTCGTGGACGCGGCGCTCCTCGATTGGCTCACCGGCGATCTCCGATTTCTTGGCCAAGTCGATGGTCGAATCAGTAAACGAGGTTTCAGCGACCGGCGACGGCGTGAGCCGCTCGAACTTTCCAATGCGGCGGATCAGGCCAACGCTGGGAGCTTCCAGCGGCGGCGTTTGCGATTTCAGCCGCTTGAGCTGGTCCTCCGAGAGCACTTCGACCGGTGCTCGCTCGACAAGGTAGCCGGTGATCTCGGCTCGTGGAGGTGCTTTCCAGGAAATTTCCACATGGCCGGAGTCGATTACGGACGCAACGACATCGACAACCAGCGGGGGGTATGCCGGCTTTGTTGCCGGCGGATCGCCCGTGCCCTTGCCTCCGGGCGCCAATCGATACGCCCAAATCTGCTGCTCGTTGATTTTCCCGTGCGACCGGTTTTCCAACAGCGCCACGCCCAGCTCGGGCGCGAAAATGAGCTGCCGTGCACGGTTGCCGGTCGGATCGGGCTCGCGCCCGGGGTTCATTTTCGACCAGCGATTCTCGCCCGCGTCGTAGGTCCACGTTTCGAGCCGATGCGTCGCGTCTTCGTCCTTCCCCGTCGTGATCTTCACGATCGCCAGCACTTTGCCGGCAGTCGCGTCATAGGTGAGCACGGCGTCGTTCTTGTCAGTCGGCGGCATTTCCGTCGGCTGCATGTCCCGCCAGATGTTCTTGGCCAGGTCGTAGGCCCAAGTATGCTGGTCGTCGTCGAACTGCGCACCGAAAAGAATGTGCAGCTTGTGCTTCTGGTCGTAGGCCATGTTGCCGCCGCTGCGCGGGGCCGGCTCCTCGGGGGGCGACATCTGCTTCCATTCGTTCGTCCACGGGTCGTATGTCCACGTCCCTTCGTGGCTCCCTTCGCCGCCAAAGAGGACGATCACCCGCCGGTCGGTATCGTACGAAGCACACCGCAGCGGACGCGGATGGGCCGTCGGCAATGGCCGCATGTTCCGCCATTTGTTCTCGTCCAGGTCGTAGGTCCAGACCGATGCGTCGTTGAGATACACCTCGCGCCACCACTGCCACCCGTGGCTGGCGCTGAAGGCGGGAAAGCGGATGTACCGGCCGCTGACCGGGTCGAAGATATTCTGCTGCCCGCAGCAGATGCCCGGCGGCGACGTGTTGGGCTCCTTGAGCGTCCACTTCGCCGTGCGCGGATCGAAGGTCCAGATTTCCGACCCTTGCTCGCCGCCGCCCCCCTGGTTGTGGCCGCCGTAACGGATCATGACCTGGTGCTTGGCATCCCAGACGCAGGCGCCTTCATACCCCAGTCGCGGCGACGTGGGTGTGTTTTCCAGCGGGCTGAGCTTGTGCCAGGTGTTGGGGGGCAGGTCCGAAAGGCTTTTCCCATCAAGCTGCGCCTTATCCTGACCACCGAGCGACAGCGCGAAGAGCAAGCCCACAAGAAACCCATGTATTGCGATCAATAAACGTGTTCTCAATCGCATTGGTCACCGCTATTCAGTGATTGACGACGAATTCTTTCGTGTTGAGTAGTGCCCACATCAGGTCGCGCAGCCCTTCCCGCGGCGATGCGGCAGCGGCAAAGTGCCTCGCTGCAATCCGCCGCTCGTCCGCCGTCGGCATTCGGCTCAGCGAGCGCAGATAGGCGGATTCGATCAACTCTTCGCCCGATGGCCATTTCTCACTGCCAGACAATTTCGCAAGTTGCGCTAGCCATCCGTCCTTCCGATCCAATAGCGACAGCAACTCCTCATCGTTGCGGAGAAAGAGCGTCTGCTGGAGGCTCGGGCCGCCCGACCGCTCGCAGTCGCAGTTGATCTCGCGGGCTGGCTTGCCGAACAGATAGACGGCATACAGCTTGTCGTCGCGCCGGCCGCTGTATCCGCTGGCCGGTCCGATCGCCCGCTGGCGAATTTTCGCTTCGTTGTCTACGAATGCCGCCATGTCGTCGTCGGTTGCCGTCGCCTGCACCAGCGCGTCGTAGACCACCTCGGCCGGCAGCCGCCGGAGAATGGCCCGACTGAAATTCCGCTCGTCGATGACTCCCGGCTGCGGCGAGTGCCAGCTTCGCTGGTACGTGGCACTGTTCAGGATTTCGCGGTGCAGCCACTTCAAATCGAAGTGTCGAACCACAAACTCACGCGTCAAATAATCCAACAGCGGCGCGTTGGTTGGAGCGTTGCCCAGGTTCATGTCGTCCGGC
>DASRJP010000393.1:0-5624 GCA_035649415.1 Pirellulaceae bacterium
CGACGGCCCCTCCGCAGGATGGAGAAAAAGGGGCAAAGCCGAAAGAGCCCGCTGGCGACAAGGAACCGCCCAAGGCGGATCCGGGCGACGCCAAGGCGAAAGGGGACGGCTCGAAGGCGTCCCCAAGCAATGACGACAAAAAGGGCGAGCCGGCAAAATCGTCCCCCGAGTCCAAGGAATCACCTGCCAAGGAAGGTAAAGATTGCCAGGACGAGTCCGTCAAAGCCACCGACGACGACGCTAAAGCCAAGAGCGCCGATCAGAATTCCGCTCCCGACAAGCCGATCAAAGGCGAACCTGCCGCCGACCAGGTCAGCGACAAATCCGATGATCCGTCGCAGGCCAAGACCGAGCAGCCGGAGTTCAAGCCGCTGAGCGAAGTCCGCGAGGAGCTGCTGACGAAGCTGGCGCTGCCCGAGGCCAGGGCGGCCAGCGATGCCGCAGTCAAAGCGGTCATTCGCGAGGTTCAGGATTACAGCGTCAAGTACATCCGCTGGACGGAGAGCAAAAAAGCAGGCGGGAAAGCGAGCGTCAAGGACCCGGGCGAGCTGAAAATCAAGTCGCTGGCGAGCAAGTACAACATGATCGTCGGCGAAACGCCGCTGAGGGATCAGTTCCAGATTGCCGACACGGAGCTCGGTCCGCATGTGGGCGGAGCCTATTTCGAGAATCGCCCGCTGTACGCTCCCCAGCAGGCGGCATCGTTCCGGGACGAAGGGACGTTCGTGTACTGGCGCACGCAGGAGCAGCCCGCCGCGGAGGTGCCTTACGAGAAGGCGCGCCCGCAAGTCGTTGATGCCTGGATCAAAGAGCGGGCGGCAGAAGCGGCCCGCAAGGAGGCAGAAGCCCTGGCTGCCAAGGCGGCCAAGGCCGATTCGCTCAAATCGGCACTGACGGCCGACGAGGCCAAGAAAGTGCTCATGCCGCTCCCGTTTTCCTGGCTATCTGTTGGCGGTGCACCGCTGGCCTTCGGCGGCGCCGCGCGACCGAGCGACGTGATCGGCATTCCGCAGGCGGGCGAGGAATTCATGAAGGCCGTGTTCGCGCTCGACGTGGGTCAGGCCGGCGTTGCGATCAATAACCCGCATACAACCGTGTACGTCGTACGCATCGTGGCGGAAGAGCCGGCGCTCGACATTCGCCGCGAGATGTTCTTGTCGAGCTTGCAGGCGGGCATTTTCGGCGATCTGGCGCGGTACGCGATCATGGAGCGCCAGCAACTGGCGTCAGAAGTGATTGTAGGATTGCAAAAAGAGTATCAACTGGTGTGGGTCGAATCGCCGCGGTTCGACGCGGGGATGTAATCGCCAGGCATCGCTCCCTTCGGTATTCGATGCGGCCGGCCCGACCTTTCGACCTGACCGCTAGCGAATTGCGCCCGGTCTGGTAGACTACGCCTTTCGCCGTTCCCAGTGGAAATTCTTTGATTCCGGCATGTCTTCTCCTGCTGCCAATGGCTCCCCGCTCCAACCGGCGCTAGCTGGCCTGGAACCGCAAATCGACGCTCTGCGCGACGTGGGAGCGATGCTCTGGCAGCGGGGCTGGAGCGTCGGCACCAGCAGCAACTACAGCGTCGTCCTGTCGCGTGAGCCGCTGGAGCTGCTGGTCACCGCCAGCGGGATGGACAAAGGGCGACTGAAGCGTTCCGATTTCGTGCGCGTTAGCGCGGCGGGCCGGCCGACGAGCGACGGCCAGCCGAAGTCGTCCGCCGAGACGCTGCTGCACGTGGTGGCTGCGTCGCAGCCGGGAGTCGGTGCCGTACTGCACACACACTCCGTCTGGAGCACGATCCTGTCGGACCATTTTTTCCCCCAGGGGGGGATCGAGATCAGCGGCTACGAGATGCTCAAGGGGCTGGACGGCGTTTCGACCCACGAATACACGGGCTGGCTTGAGATCTTCGAGAATACGCAGCACATCCCGTCGCTGGCGGAGCAAGTCCGCGACCGGCTGAATGACGCCGCCCGCCCGCTGAAGCACGGGTATTTGATCCGCCGCCACGGCCTGTATACGTGGGGACGTGACTTGGACGAAGCCCGCCGCCACGTGGAGATTTTCGAGTTCCTGCTCGAGTGCGTCGCCCGCCGAATGATTCTCGCGGGGGAGCTCAAGAGCAACGGCGTGTTGTAATGAAGCACGAATTTCGAGCTTCGAATTTGGTTGGGAATTGGTGCTTCGGATTTCGAATTTGGCCTGCCAAAACAGCTTTCCATTCCGGAGATTACCGTTATGGCCCGCATCCGCATTCAGGACGAGAACCGCGAGATCACCGATGTGGAAGAGATCCGCGATTTTCTAAAGCCCTTCGGCATCTGGTACGAGAAGTGGAACGTCGAAGGGCGCATCGGCGCCGAGGCGACCAATGAGGAAATCCTCGCCGCTTATGCCCCGGAGATCGACCGGCTCAAGGCCAGCGGAGGATACGTGACGGCCGATGTGATCAACGTCTCGCCGGCAATTCCCAACCTCGATGCCCTGCTGGCCAAGTTCAGCAAAGAGCACACCCACAGCGAGGACGAGGTTCGCTTCACCGTCAAAGGAAGTGGTGTGTTTCACATCCATCCAAAAGAAGGTCCCGTATTCGCCATCCAGGTCGAATCCGGTGACCTGATCAACGTCCCGGCCGGCACCCAGCACTGGTTTGACCTCTGCCAGGACAAGACGATCCGCTGCATCCGCCTGTTTCTCGACGCGTCCGGCTGGACGCCCCACTACATCGAGGGGTCGAAACTGCACGAGACATACACGCCGCTGTGCCTCGGCCCGGCGTACCTCCCGGCTGCCGACCTCCAGCCGGTGATCAAGCTGTGACGATTGGCCGCGTGGAACGGGTCGGGAGTCGTTTCGGGCCGACGACTCTCCATCACCAAAGCGCCTTGGCCCGAAACGACTCCCGACC
This sequence comes from Pirellulaceae bacterium, assembly GCA_035649415.1. Lineage (GTDB taxonomy): Bacteria > Planctomycetota > Planctomycetia > Pirellulales > Pirellulaceae > DATKDU01. The sequence continues at coordinate 2,900 of DASRJP010000393.1, forward strand.
CCATTAGTCCGGTCATCTAGCTGTGATTCCCTTTCGCGGTCGCGGCATATTGCTCGATATCGAAGGGACCACGTCGAGCGTCAGCTTCGTCTACGACGTGATGTTCCCGTTCGTCCGCCGCGAACTGGATCGCTACCTCGACGCGCACTGGGGCCAGCCGGCGCTTGCGGCCGCGTGCCGGCAAATCGCCCGCGATGCGTCGCACGATAATCGAGCCGCCGATCGGAGCTGGATCCGCGGCGAAGTCCTGCGGCTGATGGACGGCGACGTGAAAGCCACCGGCCTCAAGCAGCTTCAAGGTTTGATCTGGGAAGACGGCTTTAAAAGCGGCGAAATGAAGGCCCACGTCTACGATGACGTGCCGCCCGCCCTGCGCGACTGGCACGCCCGCGGCATTGACATTCGCATTTACTCCTCCGGCAGCATTCAGGCCCAAAAGCTCTTCTTCGGGCATACCATTGCTGGCAACCTGTTGCCGCTCCTTTCGGGCCATTACGACACAACGACGGGGCCCAAGAAAGAAGCCGAAAGCTATCGCACAATCGCCGCCGACTTTGGCTTGGCTCCTTCGGACATCCTCTTTCTCAGTGATGTCCCAGCCGAGCTCGACGCTGCTCGCACGGCCGGCATGCAAACCGCTCTGGTCCTCCGTCCCGGCAATGCGGCCGTGCCCGGGGGACACGGCCACGCCGAGATCGCCGGTTTCGCCGATCTCAATCTCCACAGCGAACCCGTGTGAGAACCTCGCATGGCGACCGAGGCGGAATTAGCACTGCTTCTCGACAAGTTGACATTCGATCGGCGACTGAACGTCGTCGAAGGGCTGACTCCGTTCCGGAACGCACTGAGAGCTGATGCTGACGGCAACGTCCTGCGGTTTTTGAATCGGCAAATATCAGAACTGCAAGGAGAGAGACGAGGCGGGATTGCATTCGCCATCGCAGAACATTACCGGCTGACGGGGAATGTCGAGGAATTGCGCAGATTGTTCTTCCGCGAGGATGTGTACGTCAAAGAGCCCGTGCTCGATGCGTTGACAGGGGAACCCGGTTCCAATTCCGACATGGGCGCGGCCATCGTGCAACTGGCCATCGAGGGGATGAGCGACGCATCCGAGAAAGTACGAAGTACGGCATGCCGCGTCGTTCAGAACCAATGTGCCGGCGACAGCGATGTTACGGCTGCTGTCCTTCCATTGCGTTCGTTGCTGGACGATGCCAGCGATGACGTCCGGTATTTTGCCGCATACGCAGTCGGCAACCTGGCAAAAACAGGCTACGACATGGTAAGCCATATTGCCAGCTTAACCGCCAATATGAAATCTGGAAGCATTCACCTTCGCGCGGCAAGCGCCTGGGCGCTGTGGCAGCTGTCGCGATCCAAACACGATATTGGCCCTGCCATCGCGGAATTAGCACAGCTCCTGGCCGATCGCGGTGATTACAACGAACCGCGCAAGCGCGCGGCGGGGGCCTTGCTCAACCACGCCAAGAAAAGTTCCAAGAACGCGTCACAGGTGAAACAGCAAGTCAAAAAAACGAGACTGGATTCGAATTTCAAGGAAGTCAATCGCTTCTTGGAGCAGCTAGGCCGCATTTCCTAGCCTTCCTTTCAGTCTACGAATACAAACTCGTTGGTCATCAACAGTGCCTGGGCAAGCTGGTGCCAGGACTTGGCAGTGGGACTGCTGCCGAGAAACTGGGCCGCGAGCTGTCTTTCCTCGTCGGTCGGCTGCCGGGCGAAAATCGTCTCGTAGAGGCGCGTGATCTTGACCTGCGGATCAGCCACCGCGGCGATTTCGGGGCACGAAAGCAGCCGCCCAGTCGCTTCGGTAACGAACGGCCCGTTCATCCAGTAGAGGGCTTGCGGCGGGACGGTGGTCGTGTCGCGCTGCGGGCTCGTGGCGTTGGGGCTGGGGAAGTCAAACGTGGAAAGCAGCCCCGGCAAATCCTGCCGGTCGAGGAAAGCATACAGGGACCGCCGGCGATAAAAGCCGCCGCCAAGCAGATCGACCGGCGGCCCGCCGATCGTCGAGTCGAGTTCCCCAGCGACCGAGAGGATCGCGTCGCGCATCGATTCGAAGTCGAGACGCCGCCGGTTCATGCGCGACAGCAGCCGATTGTCTGCATCCCTCCGACCTCCGACCTCTGACCTCTGACCTCTCTCGCCTGAACCCTGAACTCCGAACCCTGAACCCTGCCGGTACACCGCACTACACACGATCCACCGCTGCATCCGCTTCACCGACCAGCCTTCATGCATGAAACGGCTCGCCAAATAGTCGAGCAGCTCGGGATGCGAAGGCGGCTCGCTCCGCAGGCCAAAGTCGCTGGGAGTGCGCACGAGGCCAGCGCCGAAGTGGTGCTGCCAGAGCCGATTGACGAATACCCGCGCCGTCAGCGGATTGTCGGGAGACACCACCGCCCTGGCCAGCTCCAGCCGGCCGCTTCCGCTGGAGAACGGTTTGCGGTCTTTGCTGGCAATGGCCACGAACTGCCGCGGCACGCTCTCGCCGAGCCGGTTCGGATTGCCGCGGAGGAAGATCCGCGGATCGTAGCGTTCGCCGTCGAGCAGGACCATCGCCCGCGGCGGCGCGGCCGGGCCGGTCATCAGCCACTGCTCCACGTCCTTGAGCAACTTTTGATATTCCCCTTGCGACGCCCGATCAGGAAGCAGGCTCAAAAAGCCCCAGCCAAAGACCAGCGGCAGGTTGGCCGGCGCGTCC
>DASRJP010000394.1:0-19543 GCA_035649415.1 Pirellulaceae bacterium
ACATACGGCAGCTCCCAGCTCGGCACCTTCCCCAGCAGGATGGCTGGCGGGTAATACGCCAGGTAGGCGAACGGCAGCGATTCCACAATCCCTTGTACGGGAATCGCCGGCAGCAGGCCCCACGACTTCGTCCACCCTGGGAGCATATCCAGCGGGAACATATGCCCCGACAGGAAGAAGCTCAGCAGCATATACACAAACAGCAGCGAGCTGACCTCCAGGAACCAGAATCCCACCAGACCCATGCACGCTTCCAAAAAGTAGCCTAATAGGAAGCTCAGCACGAGCGACACACCAAACGCCGTCAGCAACGAGGGACTGGGCCAGCCGGGAAAATACTGGCGGCACAGAAAAAACACGAGCGCAAAGGGAGCAATCGCCACGATGTAATACGCCAGCTTGTGTGCCACCCGCCCGAGCAGAAAAAAGCCGATCATGTCCACCGGCTGCGTGAGATATTTCTTGATGTCGCCGGAGCGGATTTGATTGCCCATTTGCGACGCCAATCCCGGCATCGACGAGAACGCCCGGCTGATCATCGTCAGCAGGTAGTACGCCACAAAATCCTCGTAGCTGTAGCCCACAATCCGTTTCTGATCGACCGCCGCGAAGACCGCCGACCATAAAAAGATCTGCGTCACGATCGGCAGGAAGCGCATCAGCGTCCCGAGCGCAAAGTCGCCGCGGTAGACGAACCGCTCCTGGAGCGAGATGCTCAGGATCGTCCACCAGGTGCTGAGGCGTGCGTACATGACTCGTCACTCCGCCGCCACGGGCTCCGGCTTCACGGCGCTCTCCTTCTGCACCTGGGAAAACAGATCGGCAATCACTTCTTCCAGCGGCGGGTCTTCGACGGCAATGTCCTCAATCGCGTGCTGGGCCAGAATGGCCGCCAGCGCCTTGGGGACCTGTGCGCGGTCGATGCGGATCTTCACCTTGGGCAATTGCACTTCGATGACCTGGCCAAACCGCTCCAGCCCGTCCACAGGCGCTTCTTCGGCCAGCGTCAGCGTGACGAGCTTCTGCCCGCTGAAGCGATCGATGATTCCCGATAGCGAGCCGTCGTAACGGATTTGTCCCTGCGTGATGATCACGACCCGCTGGCAGAGCGCCGCCACGTCTTTCATGTAGTGGCTGGAGAGCATGATCGTGATCTGCCGCTCCTGTTGATAGTGCTTGAGAAACTGCTGGATGCGGTGCTGGGCGACGACGTCCAAACCGATTGTCGGCTCATCGAGGTAGAGCACCTCCGGCTGGTGCAGGAGTGCCGCGGTCAGCTCCATTTTCATCCGCTCGCCGAGCGACAGCTCGCGCACCGGCTGCGACAATAACTTGCGGATGTCGAGCAGCTCGGTCAGCTCGTCCAGCGTGGCCTGAAACTGGTGCGGCTCGATGCGATAGATTTGCTGGTGGAGGCGAAACGATTCTTGTGCCGGCAGGTCCCACCAAAGCTGGTTCTTCTGCCCCATGACCAGAGCGAAGCGGCGGCGGTAGGCGATCTTGCGCTCCCAGGGGACAAAGCCCATCACGCGGGCAGTGCCGCCGGTGGGATAGATGATGCCCGAGAGAAGCTTGAGCGTCGTCGTCTTGCCCGCGCCGTTGGGTCCGAGAAACGCGACGAATTCCCCCTTTTCCACTCGCAGGCTGATGCTTCGCACCGCGTGCACGTCGCGGTATTGCCGGCGGAAGAGACCGCGTATCGACGCCCACAAACCTTCCCGCTTTTGATAGACGCGGTACGACTTGCTGAGATTGTCGATTTCGATGACCGCCATGGCAGGGGATTATAGAAGCGTCCCAGGGGATGGGCCAGGGACGTTCGATTGCGGATAGCGGAATGCGGATGGCGGAATGGGTAGACGCTAGGATGATAAGAATTATGACTCAGAGTGAACGACCATTGAGCGAGGCACCACAGCGCCGACGCGGCTGGTTTCAGTTCAGCTTGCGGACGCTGCTGTTGGCGATGCTCGCGCTGTGCCTGGCCTTGGGATGGTTCGTGCAGCGCGTCCGCAGGCAGCAGGAGGCTGTGTCGAGGATCGTGGGGTACGGTGGTGATGTTACTTATGACTACCAGCTCGATGCCTCGGGCGAACTCCGCCGCGATTCCTCTGGCAATTATCTGCGCGGATTAGAGCCGCCTGCACCGAGATGGCTCCGCGACCTGATGGGGGACCACTACTTTCAGACTCCGGTCCAAGTCTGGCTGGGAAGCGACGAAGGCGTGGGCTTTATCGACAGCGAACTAGCAGTTCTGGCGGGGCCGCTGCACTCACTTCCGAGCCTGACGGCGCTCGACCTGGCCGGCTCGCCCATCACGGACGCTGGCCTCGCGCACCTTCACGGCCTGACGCAGCTCGAGCAGCTCGATTTACGCGGGACAAAGGTCACCGACCGCGGCATTCAATCGCTCCAGCAAGAACTGCCGCGGTGCAAGATCACGCGCTAGACAGCGACTCTACTGCTTCGCAGCCGCCAAGTACTGGCTAAGGAGATCTATGTTCTCGGCAAATGTCGAACTCTCGATAATCCGCATCGTGTCGTCACGTTTGCCGTGGTAGCGCAGCTTTCCATCCTCGACCCACGCACCGCGGTCGTCGAGAGCGGCAATCACGCTGCGCACCTCTTCTTCCAGCGAATTCGTCACGCGCGGCGGCTCCGGCTTGCGCTCGCGGCGTTTTGCCAGATCATCGGCAGAAAGCTTCGACAACTCGTCAAACTTCCGCGAGAGTTGATCCACCTTGCTGCTGACCTTGAACCCGTAATGCGTCGGCAGGTCCGAGTCGTCGTAGACTAGCTCGTAGGTCTTGGTGAAGTAGAGCGGCTTGTTCGTCTTCAGCTCGTAGAAGCGCGCGAGCTGCCCGTCGGCCAATTGCGAGTTGCGAAGGTAATCAAGCGCCCGTGGAATCGGCTCCAGGAATTCTCGATCGCCCGTCTCGACATACAGCAGCATGAGCGTGGCGATCACTCCCTGCGATTCACCTCCGGAGATTGCCGGCGGCTCGAACTTGCGGGCCCACACCGGCTGCATGTCGAAGGTGTACTGCTGCGCCCAGGCCGGCTGCGGCTCGGGCATTTGCGCGGCAAGCAAAAACTCGCCGCCACGAAGTGCCGCCTGGCGGTACCGCGGCTCGCGATAAATCTTCTCCGCCATCAGCAGCATCTCGATCGTATCGACCATGGCGTTGTCATTGAGCGTGAAAAACACCCAGTAGTCGCCGCCGGGATACTTGCGCGGCCAGTCGTCGGGGTAGTTGGCCGTGAGGTCCGGCTGCTTGCCGGCGTCGCTGGGCACATCGTAGACCTGGGCCCAGCCGCCGCTAGGAAACTGCGCCTTGAGCACCCCTTCCAGCGCAAACTTCGTCGCTTCGTGGATTCGCTCGTTCTTGAAGCCCAGCGCCTGATCGAGCCGCATCATAAATCGCAGTGCCGACTGCGTTTTGTCGTCGTCGAAGCTGGTGTGATTGCGCGGCCGCTTCTTCTTCTCGGTATCGACTCGGTAATCATGCCGCACTCGCTGCTCGGGGGCAAATTCAATCGACGCGTTCCAGCCTCCGCTTTTATATTGCCCCTGGAGCAGGCATTCCCCTGCTGCCAATGCCGCGTCGAGCAGGTACTTCTCTCCCGTCCGCTCGTACGCCTCGACGTAGGCCAGTCCCACGCTCGGCGTTCCCGGCGGCTGAACCCAGACCGTATCGACGTCGGTCTTCCCTTCTCCTTCTCGCTTTACCAGGTCGGCACTGTAGCGGTAGACGTAACCGCCGTGCGCGGCGACGCTCCCCGCGTAAAAATCCACCGCCCGCTTGAGTGCGTTCGCAGCCTGCTCAGGCAGCGGCTTGTCGGCGGCAGCGACAACGCTGCCAAACAATGCCGCGATCACGGCGGCCATGCCGGCGCGAAGCGCTCTCATGGTGACGGCTCCCTGGGCGAGTTTCCGAATTCTGAAACGGAGCATTTCCCGCATTATGGTAAGCCAAAACTGCGGGTAACGAAAACCGACGAGTAAATCGGCAATGGCACCGCCCGCCCGTGGTGCTTAGAATCGAGCAGACAATGCTCGGAAGTGCCTGCACGCCTGGTGGCGGCCACAGTCTTCAAAACTGCTGTGCCGTGCGTTAACCGCTCGGCAGGTGGGTTCGATTCCCATGCACTTCCGCCATTTTGCCCTGCCGCAAATTGCGGCGGCCTGACCGCGGCAGGCGGTCCGGGGCTACGGCTTGACGCTCAGATTGGCGCGGGCCGTCTCCAGTCCGGCGCGGAGGATTTCGTCCTCCTGGGAAGCCGGACGAGTGGCCGCAACCTGCTCTTGGCCGGGCGATGGAATCACCGGCCTGGCAGAAGCTTGCACGGTCGTGTCCGGGGTGACGCCTCTGCCGCTGATGGGCTGACCCGACGGGGTGAACCATTTGGCGGTCGTCAGCCGCACGCCCGCATTGGCTGAGTTCAAAGGAAAAATTCCCTGTACCGAGCCTTTGCCGTAGCTCCGCTCGCCGACAATCGTCCCCCGCCGATGGTCCTGGATCGCGCCGGCGAGAATCTCGCTGGCACTGGCTGAGTCCTTGTCGATCAGTATCACCAGCGGCACTCGCCACGTGCCGGCAACCAGACCGCGATGATCAAAATCTTCGCGCGGGCTGCGGCCGCGGGTGGCTACGATCAGGCCATCCATCACGAACTTGTCCGCGACGTCAACGGACGCCTTGAGCAGGCCGCCCGGATTTCCCCGCAAATCAACGATCAGGCTGCGCATGCCCATGCCGTGCAACTTCCAAAGAGCAGCATCGACGTCCCGCGGCGTCGTCTTTTGAAAGCTGGCGATCCGGAAATAACCAATGCCGGCCTGCTCGTCGAGCATCTTCACGCGGTCGACGCTGGGAACCTCGACCCGGCGGCGGGTGAGATTCAGCTGTTTGTGCTCGCCGTCGGCGCGCTGGACCTCGACGGTCACCTGGCTCCCTTCAACCCCCCGAAGCATATCCGCCAGAGCATCGGGCGTGATTCCCTTCGCCTCGGGCGTGTGGCCGTCAACGGCCACAATGCGATCGCCAGAGCGAATGCCCCCTTCGAATGCCGGTCCGTTCTCGATCACGTTCACGATGAGCAGCGCCGACTCTTCCGTCTTCAGTTCGACCCCCAGACCGACGAAGTTGCCTTCGATCTGCGTGAAGACTTCGTCCATCTGGCCGCCGGTGAGAAATCCGGAGTAATCGTCCAGCGAACCGGCGGCGCCGGCCGTGTACTCGAAAATGACCGCTTGCGGGGCGATCTGAAAATATTGCTGGAGGGCGCGGGCGATGAGGTCCACGGATTCGACCGCTTGCTGGCGGTCGGTGACTTTTCGGTCGCGAGTGAGTTGGTCTACGTATTTCTGCAGCGAAACCTGCTGCTGGGCCGAGAGCTTTGCCAACTGCTTGTCCTTAAAAGGCGGCTCGCTCAGCGCGACCAGCAACTGGCCCGTGCCGCGCTGGAACACATCCTGCCAGTTGGGCTCGTGGACGTAGTGGACGTTGACCTTGATCAACACCTCGTCGTAGATCGTCAGGGCAGCGCGGTCGCGGAGCGAGTCCACCATCGCCGTGAAGGTCGTGTCCGCGTACCGGCGACAGACATCATAATGCCTGCGCGCGACGTGCAGTCGCTCGCTCAAGTCGGTGCGCTGAGGGTGCTGACGAAGGGCCTCTTCATAATGCGTCAGCGCCTCAGCCCATCGCCGCTGGCGTTCGAGCAGAGTTCCCCGTTCCAGAACGACCGCCAGGTCTCCCTGCGACTGGCTGGCATTGGCTCCAGCCGCCGGCTCCGAAACCTGACCTCGAGCGACATTGGTTCCATTCCCACCGGCCACAACGAGGCCGAGGATTGCCAGCAGGGCCAAACGAATTTTTTGCGGCGCAAACATCGATCAACTTCCATGCGGGAACGAGGGTACGGCGCGATCGCACGACTGGATCCGAAGTCCAGCTAGCAGGCGACCGAGCCAGCTAACGGGGATTACCGGACGACTCCGGAGCTGAGGGAAAACAAAGGGCCAGACCTCAGCCTGTGCGAATATAGATCACGATGTGCCCAGGGTCAAAGAAATGGCGCACAACTTGTTGTGCGGTCATTCCCTACAACCGATTCAGCCTGCCACGAACCCGTCGGCGGAAGCAATTCGGATGAAGGTTCTAGTGGCAGCAATCACGCCGTTGGCGCATCCTGGCGCAGGTGCGACTAAGAACAGCCGGCACTCGGGCATCCACCGTAATAGTACGGGTGTCCACCTTGAGAGTCAAATCGTCGCGCCCCGCCAGCGCGAGTCATCAAAATGACTGTTGCGGCTCGCGGCGCGGACGACATTGACCTGCCAGCGGAGTTGGCGGATACTCCCAGATAGCACCGAAACTGCATGGTGGACAAAGACTTGACGACGCTGATGGCGATTGCTTCTCCGATCGATCTGCAAGAGTATTGCGCGCAAACTGCGCGGCGGGCCAAGGCTGCCGCCGCCCAGTTGGCACAGGTCAATGGAGGGGCCAAGAACGCCTGGCTTCGTCAATCGGCCCGTACGCTCCGAAGCCAGACGGAAGCGCTCCTGGCTGCCAACAACCTCGATCTGGCGGCAGCCCCTGGATTTGGTCTTTCGGACGCCGCCGTCGATCGGCTGCGGCTGACCGAAAAGGGGATTGAAGAAATTGCACTCGGTCTGGAAGCCGTGGCGGCACTCCCCGATCCGGTCGGCGAGGTCATAGAGTCGTCGATCCGTCCCAACGGGCTCGAGGTGCTCAAGACCCGCGTCCCGCTGGGCGTCGTGTTCTTCATTTACGAGTCGCGGCCGAACGTCACGGCCGACGCCGCGGCAATTTGCATCAAGAGCGGCAATGCCGTCATCCTTCGCGGCGGCAAGGAAGCGGCACATTCCAGCCGGGCCATCATCGAAATCCTGACGCAAACCGCGGTCGATCACGGCATTCCGGCGGAGTCACTGCACCTGGTCGAAACACCAGACCGCGCCGCCGTAGGTCATTTCCTCGCCTTGCCAGAGCTGATCGATGTGGCGATTCCCCGGGGCGGCGAAGGGCTGATTCGCCGTGTGGCCGCGGAGGCGAAAATGCCGGTGATCAAGCACTTCACCGGCAACTGCCACGTCTATGTCGATTCGTCGGCCGACCTGGATGTGGCGGAGCGGATTCTCATCAATTCGAAGTGCCAGCGCTACGGCGTGTGCAACGCGGCCGAGTCGCTGCTGGTGCATCGGGACGCCGCTTCCGCCTTTCTGCCGCGAATCGGGACTGCACTGACCGAGCGGGGCGTGGAGATTCGCGGAGATGCGTCTACGCGAAAGCTTATACCTGCCGCGGTGGCTGCGACTGAGGAGGATTATGCGACCGAGTATCTGGCGCCAATCCTGTCGGTCAAGGTCGCGGACTCGCTGGCAGACGCAATCGCCCACATCAATCGCTACGGATCTGGACATACCGACGCCATCGTCACAAGCGACCTGGCCGCGGCCCGTACGTTTGCCGCGCAAGTGGACAGTGCCGCGGTGATGGTCAACGCCAGCACGCGGTTCCACGACGGGTACCAGTTCGGTCTGGGAGCGGAGATCGGCATCAGCACGGACAAGTTTCACGCCCGCGGCCCGTGCGGGCTGAAGGAGTTGACGACGTATAAGTACGTCGTGTACGGCGACGGGCAGGTGCGCTCGTAGGACAGGTTTTCAACCTGTCCTGGATCAGTTGCGGCTGGAAGCCGCAGGAAAAAATCGTCATGGCGGACAAAGCACTCAGTCAGGCCGAAGTGGAAAGCCTGCTCAGCACGATGGAAGGCGCGGTTGGCGCCGCCGGCGGGTCACGCGCACCAGCCGGTCACGGGCCCGGTGGGTGGCCGGGGGAGCAAGTCCTGCCCTACGACTTCAAGCGGCCGGAGCGCATCGGCAAGGAGCAGATGCGGGCTCTTCAATCGTTGCATGAAGGCTTTGCCCGCACCTTCGGCGCGGAGTTGTCGGCGCTGCTCCGCAGCGACGCCCGCGTCGCGCTGGTCAGCGGGGAGCAGATTGCGTTCAGCGAAGTCGTCGCCAGCCTGGAAAACCCCACCTGCGTGAGCATCCTCCGGGCCGAATTGCTCGAAAGCTACCTGATCCTGGAGATCAATCCGTCGATTCTCTACCCGCTGATTGACCGGCTGCTGGGGGGTGGAAACAACAGCGGCAGCATTGCCCGCCGCCCGCTGACGGAAATCGAGCTGCGGCTGGCGGCGCGGATCACGCTGTTATTGCTCAGGGAGCTGCGCAAGGCCTGGGCAAATGTGCTGCCGCTGAACTGCTCCGTGGAGCGAGTGGAAACTGATCCGCAGCTCGCGCAGGGTGTACCGCCGCACGAGGTGGTGGTTCTGTTTGGCTTCGAGATCACGCTGGGCGAGCAATGCGGCCTGATGAATCTGTGTATTCCATCCACCGCGATCGAGCGGATCAGCGGCAAACTGACCTCCAGTGGGTGGGCCAGCGCGGGCAAGAGCGCCGCTACGCCGGAGTCGGCCGCGCACATCAGCCGCGAAATCAACCGCTCGCTGGTGGAACTGGTCGTGACGCTGGCCGAGACGAAGATCAGCACTGGCGACCTGCTCGAGCTGCGGGTGGGGGACGTGATCACAACGGACAAGGACATTCGCAGTTCGCTGGATGTGGCCGTGCAAGACGTCGCCAAATTCCTCGCCACGCCCGGTGCGCTCAAGGGTCAAAAGGCGATTCAGATCGAGTCGGCCGCCCAGGTAGCGCCCGCCGAAAAGGGAAGCGGTTCGGACCAGGCACCGAATTGACCCGCCACCGGGGCGGTCCTATAACTACGGCGTTGTACGGACTTGCGGCCCTGGGAACGATTCTCCTCCTAAGGTTGTGTATTCATGAGCAGTGGCGAAGGGGCGGGGATCGGGTTTGCCACCATGCGCGGCCGGACGTTTCCCACGATCCGGCAGTTCACCGTCTTTCTGGAAAACCGGGTCGGCCAGCTTCTGGAAGTGATCCGCCGCTTCGAAGGAAGCCGCGTGCGGATCGTCGCCCTCTCCATCAGCGAAGCCACCGAGTGCGCGTTCGTCCGCTTTCTGCTCAGCCACCCCGAACAGGGGCGCGAAATCCTCGAACGGGCTGGCTTGGCCCTGATCGAGACCGACCTGATCGGCATCGAGCTCCCCGCCAGCCCGCAGCCGCTCCTGGAAATCTGCACCGCGCTCCTCCAGGCCGAGGTGAATATCATCCAGGCCTATCCGCTGATCATCCGCCCGCACGGCCGCCCCGCCGTCGCCATCATGGTGGACAACCTGGAGATGGCGCTGGAGACCCTCGGCACCAAGGGGTTTTCGATGATCCACGAGCAGGATTTGCAGGATGAGGAGTAGGCACAGGGTTCCGCGAACCTTGGCTGCGCCATTGGGGTCTCGTTCCCCATGATGCCGCAGACGCCCCGCGACAAGTCCTCCGTCGATGAAATTCGCCGGCGTTTCGATGCCGACGTGGAGCGGTTCTCCAACCTCACGACGGGCCAGGAGGCGACCGTTGATGCCGCGCTGGCCATGGATCTGGTCACTCGGGCCGCCGCAGCCGCGACGCCGCACGCGTCAAAACTGCTCGACGTCGGCTGCGGCGCCGGCAACTACACGCTCAAGCTGCTGGAGCGCCTGCCCGACCTCGACGTCACGCTGATCGACCTGTCGCGGCCAATGCTCGACCGCGCGCAGGAGCGCATTCGCCGCGCCACGCAGGGGTCAATCACCACCGTTCAGGCCGATGTGCGCGAGGTGGACCTGGGGAATCAGACCTGCGACATCATCCTGGCCGCCGCCGTGCTGCATCATCTTCGCACGGACGACGAGTGGCAAAGCGTGTTTGCCGCCTTTCATCGCGCGCTGGCTCCCGGCGGCTCACTGTGGATTTTTGATATGGTGGAAAGCGACATCCCGGCGGTCAACTCGCTCCAGCGGGAGCGGTACGCCCAATACTTGCGCGGGCTCAAGGGGGAGGAATACCAGCAGCACGTCTTCGACTATATCGCCAAGGAAGACACGCCGCGGTCTCTCCTCTTCCAGCTCGACTGCTTCGCGCCGTGGGTTTCTCCGCGGTCGAGGTCCTGCACCGCAACAGTTGCTTCGCGGCATTCGGGGCGCTTGTGTAGGACAGGTTTTCAACCTGTCCCGGTATTCTCTGGACAGGTTGGAAACCTGTCCTACGAAAACCACTTCGGCGACAACTCCGGCATTTTGCGGAGCGCTACTTTGCGGACGGCACTCCACGGAATGACCGTGATCGCGTAACTGCCGTCGGATTCGATGTTGGCAAATACGCCGTACTCGCGGCAGGAAAGAGACTCGCAGAACAGGTCCGGCCCGACGATTTCCCCTTCGCTGAGATAGATCTCCAGCTCGGTCCCTTCCGTCTTGCGATCCCAGAGCCGGCCCAGGATATACGACATCGCGTGGAATTCGGCCGGCGGCGGATCGGGAGCGTCCTCGTACTCCACCGCGTCGTATGTCTCCTCGACCGGCTGCTCTTGCGGGACGGTAAAGACGAATCCACCAGATGCCGATCCCGACGCTTCTTCCGGAGGAATCTCGGGAGGGGCCGCCAGGTCGTCATCGGCCGGGATGCGGAATTTGGCGCCGCAGTGCGGGCATTGCCCCGGCTTCCCCTTGAGGCTCGGCGGGCCGTTGAGCTTGTGACCGTTGGGGCAGAGGAAGACGAACACCTCCTTGCCTGGCGCCTTCCCTTTGCCGCTGCCCATGCCGATCGCGGCCGAAGCCGGTGCCGCGGAGGGCGCGGCGACACTCGGCTGGGCCTCGGCTGGTGGCGTCTCTGGTGGCTGTTCTTCTTCGGGCTGGGGCACCACGAAGGCCGTGTTGCACTTGGGGCATTTGCCCGGCTTTCCCGCCAGATTTTCGGGTGCGGAAAGCTGGTGGCCGTTGGGACAAAGAAATTTGATCATGCGCCCTGAAAACGCCGCCAAGATCGATCAGCCCAGTGACAATTCCAAGTCTGATCGTAATCCACCTCGCGCGCTCCTTCAACGCAACCTTGACGGTGCACCCGTCTGTGAGAAACTATGTTTGCGTCCAGCGGAGGATTGGGAACAGAGCTTCTCCTGGCGGGCTCCCGCCGGCATTGGCTGCTTCCGCGGGGCCAAGAACGCTCCGGCAACACGCACTGCGCTTCGCCTCCTCGAGCAATACGATGGCCATCGACGTCACCTGTCCCGGCTGCAAGACCCGCTTTCAAGTCAGCGAAAAATTCGCCGGCAAACAGGGCCCTTGTCCCAAGTGCAAGTTCATCATCAAGATTCCCGAGCTCAAGGACCAGGTGGTCATCCATACCCCCGAGCTGGAGGGGCCCAAGGATTCCAAGGGGCAACTGGTTCTCAAACCGCTGGCGCGCAGTGAGACGCGGCTGTCGGCCGTGCAAATCGTGGGAATCGTCGGGGGCGTGATCGTCGTGCTGCTGGTGGCGCTGTTCCTGCGAGTCATGTATGGCAAGTCGCCGGAAACGTTTCCGCTTCCCCTCCTGGCTGCGGGCGCGGTTTTGCTGGCGCCGCTCCTGTCGTTTGCCGGCTACACATTCCTCCGTGATCACGAGCTGGAGCCCTACCGCGGGATCGAGCTGCTCCTGCGGCTCGTCCCGTGCACGATCGTCTATCCGGGCCTGTGGGGAATATTCTGGTTTGCGTTTTACTACCTGGGCTATCAAAACTCACCGCTCGAGCTGCTGCATTACGGCATTGCCATCCCGCTGGCGGTGGCCGTGGGGGCATTTGCCGCCCACCTGAGCCTCGATCTCGATCCGGCGCCAGCGGCCTTCCACTGCGCGATGTACCTGGGCGCTACGGTCATCCTGCGGGTGATCATGAATCTCCCCGCAGCCTGGAACATGGTGGAAAAGACGGCAACGCGCTGACGCCCGCGGATTCGGTCGGCACCTAGGGGCAATCCGCGCAGGCCGAGCCAAACGCCAGACAATAGGTTACCTTGGGGACCATTCGCGTGCGGCACACCGGCACCTGACGCATCTCGGTGTACGGCACCATGATCGTGCGCTGGACCACTTGCTGCTGGGGAACACAGCGATAGTACGTCTCGTTCACCACCCGCTCCACCGGGCGCGGCACGCAATAGGTATACGGCACTTGCGCCGTCCGCATTTCCACCCGCACGTCGCACACGCGGTCCTGGTATGTCCGCACTTCGGGCTTGCATACGGTGACCGGATATTCAAACGGCACCTGCTCGTATTCCACGCGGCAAACCGTGACGGGCACCTGCTCGGTGATAGTTTGCGGCACCCAGATGCGGCAGGTGTGAACGCAGCCGCAGCAATCGGTATACGTGCGGCATTCGTAGTGGCCGACGTCGCGACAGACGGTTTGCATGACCGTCTCTTGAGCGGGCTTGGCGACCGTCCGCACTCCCTGCCTCACTTCCGTATGCGGCACCATGACTGTCACCTCCCGCGTGACCGTTCGCCACGAAGGGATGACGACGGGATAGCTGACGGTTCGCAGTGCTGACCTGGTCTCCATCACGGTCGAAACGACGCGCACCGGCCGCACCTCGGGGATGCGCCGCATGACCGTGATCGTCTCCTGGCGCACCTCGGGGCGGCAGACCGTGATCGGAACGGACTGCATTTCGTAGTAGGTCTCCGGCACCATGACGGTCTGCGCGACCCACTTTAGTGGAGGGGGAGCGCAGTCCGCGACTGGTCCGCAGTCGTAGTGACGAGCATGATGGCCATGCCCCGCCAGTGTTGCTGAAACAAGCGAAAACCAGAGGACAATGGTTCCCCCCAGCGCAAACAGTCTTTTCCGGTAGTCGCGCATGACTGACTCCTTGGTGAATACTCGAGGTGGATGCACTGCTAAGGTGGCAGTTTTGCCAGACTGCGGCGACTGCACAAGATGTACAAACCTTGCGGAGCGACAAAGTGTCGCATCGAGCCCTTTGAATTAGCGGACTTCGCGGCCGGCTAATTTGGCGCGCAACAGGGGGATGATCTCCTGCGGGACGAATCGCGCCAGGATTTCATCGCCGGTCAGAGGCGTGATCTGTTTGATCAGCGAGCTGGAAACGTGGGAATATTCCTCGTCAGCCATCAGAAATACTGTCTCGATCCCCGGATCGAGATGGCGATTGGCCATGGTCATCGTGAACTCGACAGCCAAATCGGTGAGCGGCCGAACGCCGCGAATCATGACCCGCGCGCCGCAAGTGCGGACGAAGGAGACCGCCAACCCGTCGAAGGCTCTGACTTCCACGTTGGGCAGCTTGTTGACCGCCTGCGTCACCAGCTCCACCCGCTCCTGGGGAGAGAACAGCGGCGGCTTTTCGGCGTTGATCCCGACCCCCACGATCAATCGATCGACCAGCCGGCTGCTGCGCTGGATGACGCTGAGATGCCCGAGCGTGATCGGATCGAACGAGCCGGTGTATACGGCAATGCGTGAGTCGGACTGGGTCATGGGGAATGGTTACGTGGCAATGAGGTGTTTCAAGTTGGCGACGAGGACGAACTTGCAGCCTGCGAAAACAAGTCAGCAATTGCCTGCCGCCGGAGGTAAAGCAGCCCGCCGAAATAAAAGGTGATTTTTATCAGTTGCCACACGACACCCAAACAAAGCCCAAACCACATCGCCCCTCGCATGATGCCCATCATGAACTCCGGCGGCGGGCCGCCGCGATTGGGCATGTTATCGACAAACTTCTGGAACAACTCGTTCATCAGGTCCAGCATGTGCCTGGTAAAGACGACCTGAAGAATTCCGTTGCCGACCTCAAAGACAATTGCCGCGCACAGAACAAATATCAAGATCTCTCGTCCGCGCGGTTTTCCAAGCAGACACCAGACACCGCCGACCATGAGTCCCACAGCCACGGCCAGTCGCGCGACCGTGGCGCCCATGAGGGGAACGATGAACTCCTTTTGCAATTCTCGCGATTTTTGTTCGAACTCCTCCTGCGCCTGTTGCAACTCCGGCGGGAGGCCAGGTTGATTGGGACGCTCGAACGCCTTCTGAAGCTGGTCCTGATACACGACTGAGCCGATCCCCATCAGGCCATTGACGAGTCCCATGCCTCCCAGCGCGATGGCCGTCACGCAGATCACCACCAGCCAGGCGGGCCGCCCCGGCTTGGCGGATGGCGCATGCGCGACATCCATGGGCGGAGGCGCATACGGGTTTTGGACCGGATCGCTGGACATCATTACCAACGCTCGAGCTCAAGAAAATGTCGCTGTCGATGCATCGTGCGCAGGACTCGCGACAGCTTAGCATAAGTCCGCCTGCCAGGGCACGCGAAGGACCAAGCTATCGCATCACGCCGTCCGCCCGAAGCAAACCAGGCACATGTCGTCGTTTTGCGGAGCGCGGCCGAGAAAATTGCGCACGTCTTCGACGACGTAGGAACCGACGTGCGCAGGGCTGGCTCCCTTTTCGGCCATGTGCTTCCGCAGCCGCTCGATTGAGTAGAACGCGCCGCTGGCGTCGATCGTCTCGTGAATGCCGTCCGTAAACAGCATCAGCGTTTCGCCCGGCGCCAGGCCGATCTCGGCCTGCTGGTAGGAAATGCCGCTGGTGATTCCCAGCGGTATACCGGCCAGTTCCTCCCCCGGCTGCTCGACGACGCCGCTGCTGCGTCGCCAGAGCGGCGCCATGTGACCGGCATTGACGATCACGGCGGAATGCGAGCGGGGATCGAGCACGACGCAGATCAAGGTCACGAACCGCTGGATGTTGAGCTGCGCCAGCCGGTCGTTGAGATGCGTGATGGCGTCGGCGGGAGTGGGCTCGGTATACAGGGCGTTGCGCGTTTCGGCCGAGAGCTTGGCCATGAGCAATGCCGCCGCGACGCCATGCCCGACCACGTCCGCCACGACGACCGCCAGCCGGCCGTCGGCAAGCGACAGGAAATCGAAATAGTCGCCCCCTACCTGCTCGGCCGGCTCGTAATAGTCGAAGAATTCATAGCCGGGAATGTCGGGAGAGCGCTCGGGCAAGAAACCGCGCTGCACGTCGCGGGCGACTTGCATGTCGCGCTCCACCTCTCTCTGCTTCAGCACGGCCTCGTGGAGCTGGGCCTTCTGGATGGCAAACGACGCCTGCGACGCCGTGCTGACCAAAAGCTCCAGATCCTCCGCCTGGAAACGCTGCCGCTGGTTGAGCGTGTCGATTTGCAGCGCTCCCAGCGAATTCCCCTCGCTGTCGATCAGCGGGGCGCACATCATCGAGCGGATGCGAAAGTCGGCAATGGACTGGCTGAGCTCGAAGCGGTCGTCGTTGGCCGCATCGGCCGAGAGAATTGCCTCTTTGGACTCCATCACCTTGCGGATGATCGTGCGGCTGATGCGCACGGTGTCGGAGGCATCCTCGCGCCGCAGCCGCACCCAACGCGGCACGAGCCGGCCTTCCGGCGTTTGGAGCACGATGAAGCCCCGGTCGGCCTGCACAAAAATCTTGAACAGGCTCTTGAGCACCTGCGGGAGCACATCGTCCAGGGCCAGCGCCTTGCCCAGGCTCTGCAAGATCTCCCCCATGGCGGCCAGCTTCACCTCGGGGCTGGCGACCAACGGCCCGCGGCTGGAGCTCATGTCCACCGGCACGGACTTGAGGATAGTGGACCCAAAGGGGGTCGATTCATCCTCGTACATCTCCGCGCCCAAACCCTGCCCCGGCCCTTCCACCATGGGCTCGGTCTTGCCGCCGCGGGCGGGCGGCGGGACGGGCGATTCCTGCTCGTAGGAAAACGACACCTCGCAGATGCGGATCACGTCCCCGGGCTCGAGGCTGCGCCGACCTTTGATCTTTTCCGTCTCTTCGTTGACGAACGTGCCGTTGCGGCTGCCTGCGTCTTCGACGGCATAGCCGTTGCCCTGCCGAACCAGGCGCGCATGTTTGCGGCTGACGGCCGGGACGTCCCGAATGACGATCTGGCAATCGTGTGGATCCCGCCCCAACAAGACCTCGCCTTCGGTCAGGTCAAAGCGCGAGCCGGCCATGGGACCGGTGTTGGCGAGGAGATAATACATGGTCGAGCAGGCGGCGCGAACTTGGAGGTGGGATTGCGGCCAGCGCCTAGGCAGCCCAAACGACGGACGATTCTACGGCGCAGCGACGGGAATCGTCAATTTCGGGCGCATTTGTGCGCTGGACGGACAGCGATCACAGCAGCCGCTCATGAGTGCGACAGGCAGCTGACACCATCCCCTCAGTCGTTACATTCGCTACCAACCTCAACTTGCGACACGCCACGATGCCCAGGGTTCCGCGCATCGGTCGGCTGGAGATTTCCTCTTTGCCGGCCCAGGCGCAGCGAAGTAGGTTTGTTCATCAGGACGATTCGTTGCCACGACCGTTCTGGTTGACCCCACCTGCCGCGCCGCAACGGAGAGCCGTGCCCCATACGGGCAGCAAACATGGACCCGGTGCAATCCCTGCCTGCGTTCGCTACTGACGCCAGCCACCCGGCCCCGGAAAACCGGCTGGATGCGATTGCCGCGTTGCTGCGACAGGTCGCCCGCGATCCGCAGTCGGAAGGGGTGGACGAAAGCCTCTTCCAGCGGGAAAACGAGCTGGTCCAGGTGCGGCTGGGTGTCGCCAGCGCCTTGTTTGCCGCCCTCCGCGCCAAGAATGCTCCCACGGCGTCCCACTCGCTCCGCGTCGCGGTGACTTGCTCCTCCTGGGCCGTGCTCAAGGACCTGCCGCAAACTCAACGGGACGAGATCGAGATTGCCGCACTTTTGCACGACATCGGCAAGATCGGCGTCGCCGACCGGATCCTGCTCAAGCCGGGTCAACTGACGCCGGAGGAGCTGCGGGCCGTGGACGTGCAGCGGCAAATGGGAACGGCCATCCTCAGCGCCTGCTGCGCATCCCAGGCGATCCTGGACATCGTGCTCCATGGCGGCGATTGGTTCGACGGCACTCGCGAGGGTCAGACGCTGTCCGCGGAAGACATTCCACTGGGCGCTCGGATGCTGGCCATCGCGGACGCCTTCGATGCGATGACCACCGACCAGGTTTACCGCCGCGCCATGTCGCGGGAACGGGCGATGGCTGAGCTGTTCGAGTTTGCCGGCACGCAATTCGATCCGGGACTGGTCAAGGACTTCTGCGCGTTCCTCACCGCCGATCAGGGACGCTTGCACGCCATTGTCGGCCGCCGCTGGCTGGACGAGCTGAGGGCCGACTCGTCGAGCGAAATGTGGCGGCTGAACACGCCTCCCAAGGATGAAGAAACGACGACGGCGGAGTTGTTCCAGCAAAAGCTGCTCGAGAGCATGCACGACGCCGTGGTGTTCGTGGACGATGCCCTGCGGATCGTCCTCTGGAACCGGGCTGCCGAGCTGCTCACTGGCATCTCCTACGCCAGCGTGCGGCAAAAACAGTGGTCGCCAACGCTCATCAATCTCCGCGACGAGCGCCAGAAGCTGATCTCCGATGCCGACGATCCGCTGGCCCGCAGCGTGCAATCGGCCGATCCCACGTTGCGGCGGCTGTCGCTGGTGGCCCGCAACGGCCAGCGGGTCGAGGTGGACGCGCACCTGATACCCGTCATGGGGAGCCGCGGCGACATTCACGGGGCCCTGCTGCTGTTGCGCGACGCCTCGACGCAGGTGTCCATGGAACAGCGGCTAAAGACCTTGCATGAAAAGGCGACCCGCGATCCGCTGACGCAGGCGGCGAATCGTGCCGAGTTCGACCGGGCGCTGGAAGCGGCCGTCCACGCGCACCTGCCCAAGGGGCTGCCGTGCAGCCTGATCGTCGGCGACATCGACCATTTCAAGCGGATCAACGACAACTTCGGCCATCAGGCCGGGGACAACGTGCTGGTGAGCTTCACGCAGCTCCTCAAGGCTCACTGCCGGCCAGGCGATCTGGTGTCTCGTTACGGCGGCGAGGAGTTTGTGCTGCTGTGCCCGGAGTGCGACAACGCCACCGCCACGCAGCGCGGCGAGCGGATCCGCTACGAGCTGGAACGCATGCCTCAGCCAGCGCTGGGGTCGCAGTGCATCACGGCGAGCTTTGGCGTGACCGAATTGCAGCAGGGAGACACTCCCGAGACCTTTTTCCGCCGCGCCGACCGAGCGCTGTATCAGGCCAAGGACAACGGCCGCAACCTGGTTGTTCAGCTCGGCACGGGAATCGTGGCGGAGGAAAAGCCCGCCCCGGTGCGCGGCTGGTTCTCCTGGTTCTATTCGCCGCCGCCCGACGAGCTGCTCAAGGCCACGCTGGTCACGGCCGTGCCGCTGAACCTCGCCAGCGAGAAGCTCAAGGGCTTTGTTTCCGATCATCACGCGGCAGTGGACGTGCTTGGTGAGCATCACCAGGCCATCCGGATCGAGGGTGAAAACCTGCCGCTAGTCCGCCGGACCACCGACCGCAACGTGCCGTTTGTCATCGAAGTGCAGTTGCAGGAATCTCTGGTGCCGCAGCCGCAGACTGGCGGGCGTTCGCGGACGCTGGTGTACGTGGTCATCCGGCCGCAGCGGGCGCGAGACCGCCGCCAGCGCGATGCCCTGGAGCGGGCGCGGCAATTGCTAGTCAGTCTCAAGGCCTACCTGGTCGCGCAGGAATTCGATCCCTTGCAGAACGCGCAGCCGCCGGACGATTCGCAGAAAAACGCGGCTCCGTGGCGGCCGTAAACGTCCAGACCAGAGGATTCACCCATGGGAATCGGAGCCACCCTGGTCGCCGCGCAACAGCAGATTCTCTTCCATCTGGACACGGCTCATACAACCGCGGCAGTTTCGACGCTTGGGCTGAGCACGCAAGATGGCGCTGTGTCGTTGTCAGATGACCCAGCCGCGATTGCTTCAATCGTGGCGCTGGCCCGCGATCAAGCGGCTGTCCAAGTCGAAGTTTGCCGAGCCCACGCGCCAATCAGCGGTTTGATGGGGACTTAGTTCCACATCCCGGCTGAGGCGCCGACCGCGTCACCGCAGTCGAAATTTCGACCACTCGATGCCTAGCTTCCGCATCCGCGCCCGCAGCGTGTGGGGATTGATGCCGAGCAGATCGGCGGTGCCGCCGCGCCCCTCGATCTTGCCGCGCGTAGCGACCAGCGCCCGCTCGATGTGTCCCTTCATGGCAAGATCGAGCCGGCCAACATGTTGCATTTCGTCGCCGACTCCCGGCTCGTCGATCGGTAGAGCGGCAGTTGCCCCGACAATGGCCGCCGCGGGGCGGTAGCCCGACGAATCGACGCCCAGCGCACGCGCCACGTCGAGTCGCTGACCGTTGCCCAAAATCGCCGCCCGATCGATGACTGCCGCCAGCTCGCGAATATTGCCCGGCCAGTGGTAACCCAGCAGCCGCTGCAAATCCGCGGCACTCGGCTCGACGTACGCCAGACCAAACCGCGTGGCAGCCCGCTGGGCAAAGTGCCGGGCCAAAGCAGGAACATCCTCGACGCGCTCGCGCAGCCGCGGCAGCAGGATGGGAAAGACGTTGATGCGATACCACAAGTCCTCGCGAAACGTGCCGCTCTTGACCATGGCGGCCAGGTCGCGATGCGTGGCGGCGACGATCCGCAC
>DASRJP010000395.1:0-6071 GCA_035649415.1 Pirellulaceae bacterium
GTCTACCTGCATGTTAGTCAGACCGGAGAAGGAGAACATCCCTTTTTGCCGCTGGATGAATGAAAAGTCGAATTTTGGGCTCTTGGACCGCATCGACTCCACGAATTGCCGCCGCATGTGGTGGATTCGCGTCCGCATCGCGGTCAGCTCATGCTCCCACTGCTTGCGGAGTTCCGCATCGCTGAGGACCGCGGCCACGATGGCCCCCCCGTGCTGCGGTGGGTTGGAGTAGTTCGTTCGAATGCTGATCCGCACTTGCGACAAGGCCCGCTGGGCTGCGTCGGCACTTTGGGTGACGACCGTGAGGGCGCCAACCCGCTCGCAATACAGGCCGAAATTCTTGGAAAACGAGCTGGAGACCAAAAGTTCGGCATTCACGGACGCCAGCTCCCGCAGTCCCAGCGCGTCCTCCTCGAGTCCGTCGCCAAATCCCTGGTAGGCAAAGTCCACCAGCGGCAGGATTCCACGCTGCGAGCAGATGGCGGCAATCTCGCGCCACTGCCCGGGCGTTGGGTCGATGCCGGTGGGATTCTGGCAGCAAGCGTGCAAAAGTAGCACGTCGCCGGCAGGGATTTTTTCGAGGGCGCCGCGCATGGCGGAAAAATCGAGGCCGGTGCCAGCGGCGTCGAGGTACGCATACGTCTCGGTCGCCTGGCCGGCCGCCTGAAAAATGGCCTGGTGGTTGGCCCAGGTCGGTTTACTGAGCCACACGCGGGCGGCGGGAAAATGCTTTTTCAGGAAATCGGCAGCCACGCGGAGCGACCCCGTGCCACCCGGCGTCTGAGCGGTGATCGCCCGGGCCGACTTGACAATCTCGTGCCCCGCGCCGAAGAGCAGCTCCTGCACGCGGCCGTCGTATTCGGCCAGACCCTCGATGGACAGGTAGCCTTTGGTCTTTTCGCACTCCAGTAGCCTCCGCTCCGCCTCCTTCACGCAGGCGAGAATGGGCGTGTTTCCCTGCTCGTCTTTGTAGACTCCGACGCTGAGGTTGATCTTCCCCTCGCGAGGATCGTTGTTGAAGGCCTCGCCCAGGCCAAGGATCGGATCGGGAGGGGCGAGGGGAAGCGTGTCGAACATGCCAATGCGTAGGACAGGTTTTCAACCTGTCCAAAAAAGAGAGACTGGACAGGTTGGAAACCTGTCCTACAGAGGTCGCTGGACACCCGCAGCAAAGACAACTATCCTAGCCAAAAGTTCGCTGGCTGACAGACCCCGCCGCCGACCCCGCGAACCACACGCCGGGCGCCCGCCATCGATCCCGCCTGGCACTTCCCGCGTTCGTTTCGTCGGTTCGCTTTTCTCTCACACTTGCAACATGGCTCGGCGAAAACTCGGCATTTGGATCATCGGCGCTCGCGGGGGCGTCGCGGCAACCGTATGCGTCGGCCTGGCGGCACTTAAGAAGGGCCTGGCCGCCGACCAGGGGCTGGTTTCCAAGTTGCCGCAGTTTGCAGCGCTCGACCTGGCGGACTTTGCAGAATTCACGATCGGCGGGCACGAAATCCGGGAGACGACGCTGGAGTCAGCGGCCCAGCAGCTCGTGGCCAACAATCATGCCCTGAGCGGCGAGCTCGTGGCGAAAGTCAAACCGGAACTCGACAAGATCGACAAGAACATCCGTCCCGGCACGCTGTGGAACGTCGGGCCGGCGATCGAAAAATTCGCCGGCGACGAAGTTCGCCAGACCGCACGGAAAGAGTCGCCGCGGACCGCGATCGAGCGCGCGGCAAACGACATTGCCGAATTTCAAAAGCGAAACGACCTCGCCGAAGTCGTGGTCGTCAATCTCGCCTCCACCGAACCGCCGGTGGATGACGCCGCGCTCCCCACGAAATGGAAGGACCTGGCAAAGCTTTTGGAAAAACCGCGCCAGTGCCAGCTCGCCGCCAGCTCGCTGTATGCCATCGCGGCCCTGGAGGGATCTCACCCTTATGTCAACTTCACGCCGTCGCTGGGCAGCGCCCCGCTGGCGATTCGCGAGCTGGCGCTCGACCGCGCGACCTGCCACATGGGGCACGACGGCAAGACCGGAGAGACACTGCTCAAGAGCGTTCTAGCGCCGATGTTCGCCGCCCGTAACCTCGAAGTCATGAGCTGGGTGGGGCATAACATCTTCGGAAACATGGACGCCAAGGTGCTCGACGACCCCAGCAACAAGCAAACGAAAGTCAAAAGCAAGGACCGCCTGTTGCACCAGATCCTCGGCTACTCGCCACAAACGCTGGTCTCCATTGAAAACATCGACAGCCTCGGCGACTGGAAAACGGCCTGGGACCACATCCACTTTCGCGGCTTTCTCGGCACGCCAATGGTCCTCCAGTTCACGTGGCAGGGTTGCGACTCGCTGCTGGCCGCTCCGCTGGTGATCGACCTCATCCGTTTCACCGAGCTGGCACGCCGCCGCGGGGAGACCGGACTGCTCACCTTCCTGGCCAGCTTTTTCAAAAGCCCGCTCGGCGTCACTGAAAATGACTTCTCCCGGCAGTTCCAGATGCTCGAGGGCTGGGCCGGGGGCAGTACAAAGTAACGCCCAGCTTTCCGTTCCGCTGTCAATTGCCGGCGGCCAACAGCACTGGCCGGCCCATCACTGAGCAGCGCTCCAGCCGCAGACCGTAGCAGTGAAGCAGCGCCAGCGCAGCCAGCAGCCAGGGCGCGAGCTGCAAGTAGTGGACTCCCATGACCAGCAGTCGCGGCTCGGGGGGAAAGAGATACATCCGCCAAAGTTGCCCGTAGGTCAGCAGGTGCAGGACGGCGATCGCCAGCGTGAATCCGCCGCAGAGCATCAGGTTCAGCCACGCCGGCCGCCGCACGTGGAAACAGGTGACGATTGTGCTGGCCACGAGCAAGCTGCTGGCAATTTGCGAGACGAGCCGCAGCACTTCGTCGGGGGACGGCCGCCACCACTCCAGTTCCTTGGACGGGACAATCAGGCGCAGAAAGCCCAGCACGATGGCAACCCCGGTGAGTAACGCCAACAGAGCCGCCAGCGAGAATTGGCGCGACCTCGGATCGCTGGCCGGGGTTCGCCCCTTCGCATCCAGGATGCGGATGCCGAACCGCCAGGCAGCCGCAAACAGTCCAATGGCGCCGAGCCAGGTGCCGAGCGTGATCGCGTGCTCTTCGTACTTGATCCAAGGCCAGCGGGGTGTGCGGAGAAGGGCGTGCCACAGGACGAGCATCACGCCGACCCAACACGCCGCCGTCGCCAGCCGGGTCATGAGTCGCCCAGGACCGTAGACAATCCAGGCCGCGGCAAGGATCACCAAGGCGGAGCTGATCCCCTGCGCCGAGATGAACCACGGATTGCCGTAAAGGAAATACCCGCGCACCCGCGGCAGCGAGGCGAGATAAAGAAGATTTCCCGCCAGTGCCGCCGTGCCAGCCGCCGCATAGAGCAGCGCCGGCCAGGTGCCACTAGGGCGCAGGAAGGCAATCATCGGGTAGTCAGCGTGATAGGACAACGGCGCAACGCCAATCACTTCTCCGCTTTCTCGAACCCCGCCTTAAGCAATTCTTCATATCCCGGTTTGAGCGCCCGGACGTCGAAGCCTTGTTTTTTCAGGATCTCAGCACACTGCGCGGCACGGCGGCCGGCCCGGCAATGGGTGTAGACGATTGTCTTCTTGTCGAGCGGCTTGACCAGCTCCGCCAGGTCCTTGTCCGACTTGAGCTTGCTCGACGGCATCAGAATCGCGCCCTTGAGGTGACCAGCGTCCCACTCGTTTTGCTCGCGGACATCGACAATGACCGCCTTGCCTTCCTTGAGGTTCTTTTTCACCGTTTCGAGCGAGTCCTTGGTGTGCTCGAGCTTTGGTTCCTGGGCGGAAACTACTGCGCCCGTGGCCGAGAGGAGCACGGTCAAACCGGCCACGAGAATCCAGCGGTTCATGGAGAACTCCTTGTACCCGAGATTGTAATTATTCCATCTGCCCGGCGACGAGACGCCGCAGCACCCAGTATGGATTGGCGCCGCCGCTGAGAAAATCAACCATCTCGCCTCCCCATACTTCTTTCCCGTCCAACTCCACGTGCAGCGGAGCAGCTCCGTGACGGGCCAGAGCGTACTTCCATGTAGCAGCTCCCGATTTTCTTTGGGCCTCCACAAGGACGATCACTTCCGGGTTGGTGTCGTGGACAATGATAAACACGCCGCCGTCCAGGATTTCGGCGTCTTGGTCGGCGTAGCGGTGCAGCAGCTTGGGCCACAGAGACAAGTCATACGGCTTCGTCCCCGCTTCGGTAAAACTACGGGCCTCCAGCCGCTTGACCAGCGCGTGCATTTGCATCAGTCGCTTGTCGGCATCGCCCGCAGGCGGCTCAGCATCCGGAAACGGCTTAAATTCCTCGCCGGAGTTCTTAGGAGACCAATTGAGTTCTTCGCTTCCGTCCACCTTGCTCGCGCGAATGGGGCCGTCACTCAGCGAAACGACATCGGAATACCAAATGAACTCTCCTTCTCCGCGGCCTGAAAAGGGAAAGACGGCAATCACGGCCTTCGGTCGACCGCGCTGGCCGTAGGCCCACAGCGTGCCGTCCAAATTATCGCGCTGCGTGTCCTGAAAGCGGTGCAGCGGCTTGGCGATCAGCGTGACTCTTTCTCCTTTAAGATCTTTTGACGTGTCGAACACTTCGAAGGCTTGCGCCAGTTGGTGCATCGTCTCCAGCCGGTCGAAATACGACAGCTCTTCCTTGGCCTGCTTGGCGCTTGTCGCGTCATCGCCGGCAACGACCGCCTTGAGCGCCTTGGCCGCCGCCGCGGCAGTGGCCCCATCGTCGGAACGGACGAGCTTACCCAGCACGCGGATGGCGCGGAAACGCTGCACGGCCTTGCCGGCCAGGGCCGCCTTGCCGACGGATTCGATGGCTGGCAGTCCAGCCTCCACCAGCGCCTTCTCCGCCGCGTCGCGCAGCTTCGGATCGTCGCTGTCGAGGTCCGCGACGTACCTGGCAATCTCCTTCGGCGCTGGCTTGTCGGCAGCCAGTAGTCCGGCACTGGTCAGAAGGACCGGAATCATGAATTGAAACGTACGCCACATGGTCGGCACTCCGGAAAAGTGGTTTTCTTTACGGCCATTATAGGGGATGGGATGGATGCCCATCAAAATAGCTTGTACTCGGGGTAAAGCCGCCGCAGGACATTCCAGCGCAGGATCAGGAGTGCCGCGAGATTAACGGCCTTGAACAGAACTAGCCACGACTCCAGGGCGTACGACTCGCGGAAGTCGGAAAGGCCGAAGGTGAAGAAGGCCGCGGCATAAGCCAGCTCGCTCGGCGAGCGGCGGCATTTGAGATAGCGCCGCAGTACAAGTGCCGCGAAGACGATCCAGATCCAGCCCTCGACGACGTTGAACCAGGAGTAGACGTGCGTGAACCAGCCGCCCGAGGCGTTGTAGGTCCACCAGGTGTCGGTGAGCAGAAGTCTGACGAGAGGCGACATAATTGATTGCATGTGCCAAGTGGATTCGCAAAGGAAGTCGAGTCCCGCACTTTGACCGGAACCGGCCTGAAATCGGTAATCCAATAGTGCTGGTGCTGTCGTTTATCACATGACCACGACGAAAAGCGGTATCCAGACTTGGTTGCTAAAGTGCGTCAGCTCACTGGAAAAAAGATGTCGTCATTTCATGGCCGCTATAGCTTTAAGAGCGTGCCATTCGTGATTGGGGCCGAGGAATGAGAATCGACACGAAGGGTCGAGCGAGACCGTCGGCAGGAGTTGCGCGGCAGGCGAGACGCCTGCCCCACGTTAAAACTCCGCGCTCCCCGGCGTTCTCGGGAACGGAATGACGTCCCGAATGTTGGCCATGCCGGTGATGAACTGTACGGCCCGTTCGAGGCCCAGGCCGAAGCCGGCGTGGGGAACGGTGCCATAGCGGCGGAGGTCGAGATACCACCAGTAGTCTTCGGGCTTGAGTCCCTGCTCGGTCATCCGCTGCGAGAGGACGTCCAGCCGCTCCTCGCGCTGCGAGCCGCCGATGATCTCGCCGACCTTGGGCACCAGCACGTCCATCGCCCGCACCGTTTTGCCGTCGTCGTTGCAGCGCATGTAGAACGGCTTGAGGGTCCGCGGA